>CBDUCC010000545.1:0-2230 GCA_965365555.1 uncultured Myxococcales bacterium
AGGCCCCTACCGGCACCTGCGCCATCACGACCCATCAGCCCCAGATAGCTGTCGTTTCGGTCAACACGAAGGGTCGCGTTCAGCCGGACAGCAAAACCAACGGGGAGAGGGGTACCGCATTCCTCAGGCCGTTACTCGATCCAACCGCAGCCACGGGCGTAGTAGTCCGGGCCGGCTTCTCCCGCGGCTTCCAGATAGCTGGGCCAGAAGTCCTTCGCTCTCCGGACGAAGTCGGCGATCTCCGGATCTCCGTCCGCGGCCTGCTGCATCGCTTCGGAGTCGAGGTCGATGCGGCCGGTCTCGTTTCCGAGCCCTGGAATTCGCGTCGATAGACGCTCGACGTTCGGGCCCTCGGCCCAGGGGTCGCCTTCCGGATCGGGCATCGGCAGGAACCCCGGAAGGTCCGACCAGGCCTCGATGAAGGTCATCTCGCCCTGGTCATTGAATACGAACTCTTCGTAGATGGGGCAGGGGCCGTCTTCGTACTCGAACACGACATAGCAGCGCGCGAACGGCTGAACGGAAAACGCTCGACAGTCACGGGTCGGGACGGTCGAAGGGTCGAGCGCGACCGCGAGCTCCGTCGTTTGGATCATGTTCTCTCGTTCGTATCCCGTCAGCCAGAGCCAGGGCGGAAGCTCCCAGCGCGCTACGAGGTCGGAATAGGCCGGCATGCTGTCGGTGTCGGCGCTCGTGTCGAGCGTGTCGAAATACCGGTTGGCCTGGTCGACGTAATACTCCGGGTCGAATTGCGGTCCGAGCGCCGTCGCGAGTGCATCCGGCGAACGGTCGTCATTCGTGCCCGATGCACAACCCGATCCCGTCGCTGCGAGGACAGCAAGCAGAAGAGTCGCAATGCAATTTTCCCTCGAGCCCATGCGTTCTAGGTCCTAGCCTCCGATCCCCGGTCCACGCAAGCACGGGATCGAGCCTTCCTACAACGAGCAGCATCCGGTATGCCCGCTGCACGCCGGGTTCGTTCAGGCGATTCGCTCGTGATGAGGCGGAGCTCTTCCGCAGTCCTGAGCTCGTCGACTTCGAATCGATCAACCGCGACTGTGCTTTGCTCCCGGTCTTGGTTCGACCTATGACTCCGCATCGTGACTACTGGGATCGGGCGTCGTCGGGCCATGCGGGAACGGAAACCAGAGACTTGTCGACGCGGCGGAACGGGAACTGCGAGTTGCATCGGAGCTGGTGGATTGAGAGGTGGCTTTCGATGGGGCGCTTGAGGAAGTGGCGAGGCGTTCCGTTCGTGCGTCGAGCCCCCACCAGGAGCGGCGAGGACGTGCCGCTCCACGTGTCCGAGATGACCATGGCTCACGTCTTATGGTGGCACTCGCACGTGCAACCCATCATCGACCGCGATCCCGAGCGAGCCGACAATGGCTGGAACTGGCTTCTCTACGTTCCCTTCGCCGAGATTGCCGGGCGTGCTCTGATTCGGAACCCGGTCGGCTACACCGTGGGGGTCAGCGACCCGGCGCAGGACCGCTTCGTGCCGTGCGCGCTCGTACAATTGCTCGGGCGAGTGCCCGCCCTCGATGATCACAATCGCGAAAGCGTGTTCGTCTGGTTCCTCTCCACCGCGCCGGCCGAGGCGCTCACGACGATCGAGGATCACCCGATACCCGCAGATCGCGTTCCGCGTCGCCTCGGGTCGATCGCGCTCGATGTCGCCGTTACGCACTCACTCAACCAAGGGCGGCTTGGAAGAACCGCTCTTTACGCCGACGAACGCGGCGGTGACGCGTTGCTGCAGTGGTACCGTCGTCGTGGAATGACCGTGCTCCCGGATGAAGAGAAGCTCCCGCGCGGACCGAGGCGCTTGCTGAAGCCGAGCGACGGACGCTACTGCTACTATGCCGTTCCGGCCGCCATGGAGGCGAGCAAGGAGCTCGACCCCCTTCGCTGACTGACCGATCATGCCGACTCCCATTACAGCCTTCGCCGATGCGGCCGCCCACTACGGCGACGTGGACCCCAACGACATCGAGGCGGTCCAGAAGTGGTTTGCCGAAGAGCTCCCAAAGCTTTCGCCCGACATCATCGAGGCGGTCCTGCGTCAGCTCCTCAGCCGAGACGGCGAAGCGCCCGACCGTGAGATGCATCCCGTCTATCCGAAACGGGCTCCGCTTCCGTCGTTGGGCGCGAGTCCTCAGGTGGCTTCGCCGCTGCTGGCCGAGGATTGGAAGCGGATCGTGACGCGGCTCTTTGCGCGGCTGCGAAG
>CBDUCC010000546.1:0-2224 GCA_965365555.1 uncultured Myxococcales bacterium
GTCTCGATGGCCCTCCTCCGGTAGGGGACACGCACCCCCTCTAAAACCCAAACGCTTTCCAATACTTACCAGCCCGATCGCGAATAATCGCCAGGGCGGACGGTTTCGTTGACCTAAGAATTCGCGTTCGGGTCTCTAACCATTGGGAAATGCTGCGGTTCTGGAGGGGGTGCGTGTCCCCTATACTGGCGGGGTGAAGAAGAGTGCGCGGGAGTGGGAGCTGGGGTCGCCGATTCCGTTTTGGACCGGGTCCAACGGGGAGTTTTCGCCGCCGGCGCGGACCCGGCGGGATCGCGTTGCCGACGCGCTGTTCGAGAGACTCGCGAACGACCACGCCAAACGGCTCGGCGTCTCTCGTCGCGACTTCATCTCGAGCACCATGGGCACGGCGACCGCACTGTTCGTGATCAATCAAGTGTATGGCTGCGACAGCGGCGCGTCGGGGGCGGACGCTGGCACGAGTGTCGACGCAGGGTTCGATGTCGACGCCGACATGATGCTCGACGCCGGCGCGTGCGAGCCCCTCCTCGGGGACGAGGGCATCTTCGACGGCCAAACTCTCCACGTGAATCCCGAGGGCGGCTGGCGTGACAACGGTGGTTTCGAGGCCGCTCTTCGCACCTTCCCGCAGTCCACCTGTGGCGAGGTCGATTTCGTCGATTGCTTCGACGCCGATCACTACGTTCGCGAGCTCTTCGTCAACAGTGACACGGCCGTAGCCGTGCTCTCTCAGGTGCCCGCCGTTCCCGGCAACAACCCGCTTGAAACGGAAGAAGCTGCAGTTACCCGCGAGATCATCAACCGAACGGCGGACTCCGAACGGCTTCTCATCCACGGCATCGTCGTCCCAGACCGCGGACAAGAACAGCTGGACGGAATGCAGCGCCTGAGGGAGGAGCAGCGCATCGCAGCATGGAAAGTCTACACTCAGTTCGGAGGCTGGCGTCTCGACGACGAGCAGATCGGAATCCCGTTCATCGAAAAAGCGCGCGAGCTCGACGTGAAGCTCATCTGTGCACACAAGGGGCTCTCGACGTTCGGTCTCAACCCTGCCGTCTCCTCTGCCGATGACATCGGCGTCGTTGCTCCCATGTATCCCGACGTGAGCTTCCTCGTTTACCATTCCGGTTTCGAAACCACAGTGCCGGAAGGCCCATACGATCCCTCATCGACCCAAGGGGTCGACACCTTGATTCGAGCGGTCCTCGACAATGGCATCGGCAAGCAGGGTAACGTGTACGCCGAGCTCGGAAGCACCTGGCGATTTCTGATGACCCGGCCCGACGCCGCCGCGCACGTGCTCGGCAAGCTGCTGCTCCACCTTGGCGAGGATCGAATCCTCTGGGGTACCGACTCGATCTGGTATGGCGCGCCACAGGACCAGATCAGTGCATTTCGTGCCTTCGCCATCCCGCAGAGCATGCAAGAGCAGTACGGTTATCCGCCGCTCACGGCCCAAGCAAAAGCGAAGATCCTCGGCCTCAACGCGGCCGCCCTCTATGGCGTCGACGTCGACGAAACCCGTTGTGCCATCTCCGGCGACGACTTCGCTCGTGCCAAACTGGCCGTTCGCGAGGACCCGCGCCTGCGTCGACCTTCCAGGCGGAACAACGGTCCTCAGAGTCGGAGGGAGTTCCTCCGATATCTCCGCGCCCACGAAGGGAGCCCCGGCTAGTGCTCAGAGCTGCGCAACGGTCTGGAGCGTCGCCTTCGATCGATTCAGCGTATAGAAGTGGATGCCGGGCGCGCCACCTTCGATGAGCTCACGGCACTGTCTCGCCGCGAAGCTGACGCCGGCTTCGAGCGATGCGCCTTCGTCACCCTCCGCGACTACGAAGGCTCTCTCGAGCTCCGGCGGGATCGTCGTGCCCGGCGAGAGGGAGGCGATGCGCCGAAGGTTCGTGAGGTTCAGGACGGGCATGATGCCGGGAACTACGGGCACGTCAATGCCCGCGGCACGGACCTTATCGATGAACTCCCAGTACTGGTCATTGTCGAAGAACAGCTGCGTAATCAGGAACTCCGCGCCGGCTTCGACTTTGCGCCCGAGGTTCTGGATGTCCGCCTCGAGGCTGGCCGCCTCGTGGTGCTTTTCCGGGTAGCAGGCACCGCCGATGCTCATGGGGAATCGCTCCCGAACGAACTCGGCGAGCTCATTGGCGTGCCGGAAGCCGCCCGGCGCCGGCTTCCAGTCGCTCGCCCCCTTCGGCGGGTCGCCCCGGAG
>CBDUCC010000547.1:0-2210 GCA_965365555.1 uncultured Myxococcales bacterium
TGGTGGGCGGGACAGGGTTCGAACCTGCGACATCCGGCTTGTAAGGCCAGCGCTCTACCGCTGAGCTACCCGCCCTTGGGCGCGGCGAGCATGATCGACGGCGTTGGTGGCCGCAAGCGGGGGCTACGGCCGCTACTGACGGGCGCCGGGGGCGTCGACGGTGGGCTCCGGAACGTCTTCGCTGTCCGGCGCGTCGGGTGTGATCAGTTCGCCTTCGCGGTACTCGGTCGGGCGCACCTGATGCTCGCCGAACAGGGCGTCGGGATCGCTCAGCGCGAGCGCCTCGCGGAGCACCTCGTCCATGTGCTCGACGAGCACGATGCGCAGGGCGTTGAGCACCCGTCGCGGGATCTCTTTCAGGTCCTTCTGATTCTCCTTTGGAACCAGGACGACGTTGATTTCCGCGCGGTGTGCGGCGAGGAGCTTCTCCTTGAGGCCGCCAATGGGAAGGATACGGCCGCGGAGGGTGATCTCCCCGGTCATCGCGACGTTCTTTCGCACGGGAATCTTCAAGAGCGCGCTTGCGATGCTGGTCGCCATCGTGATGCCTGCGCTCGGTCCGTCCTTCGGCACGAAGCTCGGGAAGTGGACGTGGATGTCGCACTTCGAGTGAAAGTCTGGCTCGAGGCCGAGCACCTTTTGGCGCGAGCGGATGTAGCTCATGGCGGCCTGTGCCGACTCCTGCATGCCCTTCTCGAGCAGGCCCGTGATGTTGAGCTTGCCCTTGCCTGGCACGCAAGCCACCTCGCACTCGAGAATCGAGCCGCCGAAGGCGTTCACCGCCAGACCATTCGTCAGGCCAACGTGGTCTTTCTCGTTGGTCTTGTCGGGTCGGTACTTGGGAACGCCCAGATACTCTTGGACGTCCTTGCCTTCCACCCGGTACGTCTTGGTCTTCGCGTCTTCACCGTCTTTCAACACCTGCCGCGCGATCTTTCGGCAGACACTTCCGACCTCGCGCTCCAGGTTACGGACGCCGCTCTCCATCGTGTAGTAGTGGATGATCTGGCGAATGGCGTTCTCGCTGATTTCGAGATCGATGTCCTGAAGGCCTGCGTTTTCACGCTGCCGTGGCACGAGATACCGGGTGGCGATGTTGAGCTTCTCGAACTCCGTGTACCCGCTGATCTCGAGGATCTCCATGCGGTCGCGCAAGGGAAGCGGGATGCCTGACAGCGTATTCGCGGTGGTGATGAACATCACGTCGGAGAGGTCGTAGTCGAGGTCGAGATAATGATCGTTGAAGTTGTGGTTCTGCTCTGGGTCGAGCACCTCGAGGAGCGCCGACCCCGGGTCCCCGCGAAAGTCCGACGACATCTTGTCGATCTCGTCGAGCAGGAAGACCGGGTTGTTGCTTCCGACTTTGCGAAGCGACTGAATCAGTCGGCCGGGCAGGGCGCCGATGTACGTCCTTCGGTGGCCGCGAATCTCGGCTTCGTCGCGGACGCCTCCGAGAGAGAGCCTCACGAACTCACGCCCGGTACAACGGGCGATGCTCTTTGCGAGCGAGGTCTTTCCGACACCGGGCGGGCCAACCAAACATAGAACCGGGCCCTTGAGCTTCTTTACCAGCGCCTGAACCGCAAGGTACTCGACGATGCGCTCCTTCGGCTTCTTCAGACCGAAGTGATCCTCGTCGAGGATCTGCTCGGCCACGTCGATGTCGTAATTCTCTTCGGACTTTTCGCCCCAGGGAAGTGCGATCACCCAGTCGATGTAGTTGCGGATGACGGTCGCCTCCGCGCTCATCGGCTGCATCATCTTGAGCTTCTTGAGCTCCTTGCGGGCCTTGAGGTTGGCCTCCTTGGAGAGCTTTTTCTGCTTGAGCTGCTGTTCGAGCTCCTGAATCTCGCTCTTGAACTCGTCTCGCTCGCCGAGCTCCTTCTGAATGGCCTGCATCTGCTCATTCAGGTAGTACTCCTTCTGCGTCTTCTCCATTTGCTTCTTGACGCGGGAGCGGATCTTCTTCTCGACCTGCATGATCTCGATCTCGGCGTTCATCAGCTGGAAGAGGCGCTCGAGGCGCTTCGCCGGGTCGACGGTTTCGAGAATCTCTTGACGGTCCGAGAGCTTGATGCTGGTCAGGTGAACGACGACCGTGTCCGCGAGCTTGCTCGGGTCTTCGATGGTTTGCACCGTCATGAGCATCTCGGGTGCGATGCGCTTGTTGAGCTTGGCGTAGACGTCGAACGCCGACTGCACCGAGCGAA
>CBDUCC010000548.1:0-2209 GCA_965365555.1 uncultured Myxococcales bacterium
TGCCCGCGGAGCCTCTTGATCGCACGGCATGCGTGTTTACTGATCTTGAAAAGGCCTCGACCAGGGGCCTGCAGAAAGGAGGCAATGACCATGTTGACACGATGGAGTGATATCGGGTTCGGAGGCTTGGAGCGCGAGCTGTCGGCATTGAACGACCTTCGAAACCAAATGGACCGGCTATTCCTCGACTTCGAGCGGGGATGGGATGTCGCGCGCGATCCGCGCCGCGCCCAAAGCTGGACTGCGGGTTCTTCGTGGCCGCGCATCGGGCTTCACGACGCGGGGACCGAGCTGCGCCTCCTGGCAGAGGTGCCCGGGGTATCCGAAAAGGACCTCGACATCTCCGTCGAGCAGAGCTCACTCACGATTCGTGGTGAACGCAAGGCGGAGGCCCCCGAGGGGTACTCGGTGCATCGCCAAGAGCGAGGCAACTACTCCTTCGCACGGAGCTTCACCTTGCCCTGCCGGATCGATGGGGAAAAGACCACTGCGAACCTCAAGGACGGGATCCTGGAGATGACCTTGCCAAAGGTGGCCGAAGAGCAGCCGAAGCAGATCCAGGTCGAGGTTGCAAAGGGATGAACAGGAAGGAGGCGAAACGATGACTAACGACACAACGACGCTAGCTCAACGAGAGACTCCAAGCCTGGTCCAACCCGAGGAGCCTCAGGTCGTGACCGTCACGCCACGGGTCGACATCTACGAAAGTCAGGACGAAATCCTACTCGTCGCGGACTTCCCCGGTGTGCCGAAGGACTCGCTCTGGGTAGGGCTCGATGGCTCGGAGCTCGTCATCGAGGGCGCGCAGCTTGCGCACGAAGGGCAACCTCAAATCCGGCCTCTCGCGTTTTCGCGTACGTTTCGCGTACCGAACACCGTGGACCCGAACGGCGTGAGCGCCGAGCTCGCAGAGGGCGTGCTGCGCATCCATTTGGCGAAGTCAGAAGCGGCGAAGCCGAAGCGAATTGAAATACGCGGCGCCTAAGGCGTGAGCTCGATGGTGAGGTGAGCCATGGCCGGCTTCATCCAACGACTTCGCAACACATTGCGGCGCACTGCCGATCGCGTGACCGGTCGTCACGTGCCCATTCACATGCAAAGCGCGCCCATTGAGGATCTCGACAGCCGGCGGCTTCGCACTCCGCCCATCGATATTCTGGAGGACGAAAAAGAGGTGATGATCGTGGCAGACACGCCGGGCGCATTCCCGGACAATACGAAGCTTCACTGGGACGATCGCAGTGGGCTATCGCTGTACGTCCGGCAGCGCGACGTGCCAAACGACGCTTGGCTCTGGGGCGAGGACCTCGGTGATGATTGGTACCGGAACCTCTCCCTTCCCGACTACGTGGATGCCAACGAGGCAAGAGCTGCCGTGCACGCCGGTGTGCTGACGATTCAGATCCCAAAGCGGGCCATGCCAGCGCCCGTGTCCATTCCGATCACCGCAAACTGAACGCGGGCGCCGGCTGGCGTGCAGGTTGGCAACTCTTCCCTTTCAGAGCCCGGGCTGGCCCCGGGCTTTGTCTTTGGACTCGGACCACTTGCCGACCTAGTCCTCGAATGTTGACCACAAACGACGGGTCACCCGATATGACATATGCGTTTCCCCATGCGCGAGCACTCCGCAGCGGACGAATCGCTGAAACTCGCGCTTCACGAACAAGGGGACGCCACGCTCGTGCTCACGTCGGTCGAGCTCCCAGAGGAAGGTCTTAAGGTGGTCACGGACGACGCGATGGAGCACCCCATGCTCCGGAGCGCGACGCACGTACGATCGAAAAATCGTCTGGCTCGTGGCCGCGGTGTAAAGCTCGATTCATGTGGTGGCCTCCGTGTCGGCTAGTCTTCGTCTAGAGTTGGTCTTGGCTGATGATCTCCGCACGTACCGGCTTGCCCGGGAAGACCTTGAGGACCTTGGAGTCGTCAACGACGAGGACGCCGCTGACGATGACGTAGGGAATGCCGGTCGACGGCGCGACGTTCTTGTCCAGCGGGAAGAGGTCCGAGTTGTCGGTCACGGTCGCCGGGTCGAACACCACGATGTCGGCATCGGCGCCTTCCTGGATACGACCCTTCCTCTTCATCTGCTCGACGCCGTTGTTGGCCAGGTAGTCGGCCCACATGTAGGACATCTTCGAGAGCGTCTGCATCAGGGTGAGGTCGCCCAGCTTGCCTTCTCGATGCAAGCGCAAGACCTTTGCGCGGG
>CBDUCC010000549.1:0-2198 GCA_965365555.1 uncultured Myxococcales bacterium
GCAGCCGTCCGTCAGCCGGTTCCACAGCGGATTCAGGCGTTCCTGCCAGCGACTCGTCGACTCCCGACGTCCCAGTCCATGTACGAGACCGAAGTCCCGGCCGCCGGGTTTCAGGACGCGCTGCATTTCGGAGAGTGCCGCAGTCGCATCGGGGATCGAGCACAGAGTCCAGGTCGTGATGACCGAATCGAAGCGCCCTGCGTCGAAGGGAAGCGTCTGGTCGGCGCTCAGCGCGAAATGCTCGACGCGAAAGGGTGCGCGGTCGATCCGGCTTTCTACCCGCCTCAGGCCCTCCGTCGGCATCGGGTCGACGCCGTGCACGGCGCTCACACGGTGGGAGTAGTACCGGAGGTTCCGGCCCGTTCCAAAACCGATTTCGAGCACCTCGCCGTGGGCTTCACGCACCGTATCTTTGCGCATCGGGTCCATGAAACCCATCGCGAGGTCCTGGAACCAGGGCTTGATGCGATCGCGAAGGGTCACCATTTTACTCGAACAGTGCGAGGTATTCGCCGTACCCCTCTTCGGCGAGCTTCTCCTTAGGAATGAAGCGAAGCGAAGCGCTGTTGATGCAGTAACGCTGGCCGCTTGGGCCGGGTCCGTCCGCGAACACATGGCCGAGATGGCTGTCCCCCTGGGTACTCCGCACCTCCGTGCGCGTCATCATCAACTTGCGGTCCACGTGCTCGGTCACGTGCTGCTTGTCGATCGGCTTGGTGAAGCTCGGCCAGCCGGTGCCGCTGTCGTACTTGTCCGTCGAGCTGAAGAGGGGCTCCCCACTCACGACGTCGACGTAGATCCCGTCCTTCTTGTTGTCCCAGAACTCGTTCCGAAACGGCGGCTCGGTGCCCTCTTCCTGCGTCACCGCGTATTGAAGCGGCGTCAGCTCCTTCTTGAGCTCGTCATCGGCTGGTTTGTCGTATCGCTTGCTGTCGTCGGTCATCGAGATCGTTCCTTTGGGTCGTTTGGGCTCTTCGAGGGGGCGAGCGCCCCATACCGATTTCAAGAAGGCTTCGCGCCCGGAGCCGACACGGTAGCGCTTGTACTGGCTCGGATTCTTCTTGTAGTAGTCCTGATGATACGCTTCCGCCGCGTAGAATGGCTGCGCCCAACGTATCTCGGTGGCGATGGGAGCGTCGAAGATGCCGCTCTTGGCAAGCTCCGCCTTGGATGCCTCCGCGAGCTTGCGCTCGGAGCGGTTGCCCACGAAGATCGCGGTCCGGTATTGCTTGCCACGGTCGGCGAATTGGCCGCCATCGTCGGTCGGGTCGATCTGCCGCCAGAAGACCTTCAGCAGATATTCGTAGCTGATCTTGGTCGGGTCGTACGCCACCTGCACGGCCTCGACGTGGCCGGTGCGGCCAGAGCTCACCTCGCCGTAGGATGGGCCCTTCTCGGGCCCGCCCGTGTAGCCGGAGGTCACACTCAGGACGCCGGATAGCTTCTCAAACGGCGGCTCCATGCACCAAAAACAACCGCCGGCGAAGGTCGCTTTCGCGAGCTTGCCATCGTTCGCCGCGGTCTTTCCGGAGCTTTGCTCGTCCTTTGGGGGAGGCGACTCGGCGCGGGAAGACGAGGCTGCGATCGCCACCAGTATGGCGAAAGCCATGATCGGAATCCCCATCAAAATCGTGCGCATGCTCTTCATCGCTTCACCTCCGAAGCTAAGGCTCAGCTGCTTAACGTCACCCGGTCCCCGATGTTTCACCTTTCTCGACAAAAAGCGTCTGTGTCGGGTAGGCGAACTCGATGCCCTCGGCCGCAAAGCTCCGGTAAACCGCCAGGTTCACCGCTTGAAGGATGTCCATGTGTGCCGCGTAGTCCGAGGACTCGACGTAGTAGACCGTCTCGAAATTGAGAGCGAAATCGCCGTAAGTAGCGAAATGAGAACGGTCGAACCGCACCTGCGATTGGCTTTCTACGGCCTCGCGGATCAGGGTTGGCACTCGCTCCAGCTTTTCCGCCGGGGTCTGGTAGGTGACTCCCAGCGAAAAGACGACACGCCGCTCGTTCATCCGTCCGAAGTTGCGGATTCGGCTCGTGAGAAGGTCGTTGTTGGACGCTACGAGCTGCTCGCCCGAGATGCTCCGGATCCGCGTCGTCTTGAGGCCGATGTGCTCGACGGAGCCAGCCATCTCGCCCACCACGATGAAGTCACCATTGACGAAGGGCTTGTCGAGGACGATCGACAGCGAGGC
>CBDUCC010000550.1:0-2185 GCA_965365555.1 uncultured Myxococcales bacterium
ACTCCATGCCGGCCTGGACCTCCTTGGTGTCTTCCTTGAAGCGTCGAAGCGAGCCAATCGGACCCTCCCAGACGACGACGCCGTCACGGACCAGCCGCGCGCGGGCGCTTCGGTTGATCTTGCCTTCGAGCACCATGCAGCCGGCGATCGTGCCGATCTTGGGAATCCCGAAGGTCTGACGAACCTCGGCCTTGCCCAGATCCTCTTGGACGACCTTGGGCGCCAGCAAGCCCTTCATCGCGGCCTTCACGTCATCGATCGCCTCGTAAATGACGTTGTAGGTCCGAATCTCGACGCCCTCTTTCTTGGAGGTCGACGAAGCCTTGCCCTGTGGACGGACGTTGAAGCCGAGCACGATCGCCTGCGAGGCGCTCGCGAGCATCACGTCGTTCTCGGTGATGCCACCGACGCCTGTGTGGATCACGTTGACCTTTACCTTCTCGGTCGCGAGGTCGGTCAAAGAGCTCTGCAGCGCCTCCACCGAGCCCTGCACGTCGGCCTTGACGACCAGGCGAAGCTCCTGGACGTCGCCGCTCTGCATGAGCGCCTGAAGCTGATCCAGACCACGAAGGCCGCCGGCAGGACCCACCATGGGCTGACCTGGCTTCTTCCGCGCGCCGGCGACCTCCTGCGCCTTGCGCTGGTCGGTCACCTCGTAGAAGAGGTCCCCTGCCGCCGGAAGCTCTGCGAGCCCCAGGACCTCGACCGGAGTCGCCGGCCCAGCTGCGGAGAGCTGCTTGCCGCGATCGTCGGTCATGGCCCGAACACGGCCCCAGGCACCGCCCGCGACGACGTAATCACCCGTATCCAAAGAACCGTTTCGAATCAGCACGTTAGCGACGGGACCTCGGCCGCGATCCAGGTAAGCCTCGAGCACGACTCCCTCCGCCGGGATGTTGGAGTTGGCGGTGAGCTCGAGCATCTCGGCTTGGAGCACCACGGTGTCGAGCAAGTCGTCGATGCCGCCCCCCGTAATCGCCGAACAGGGGATGAAGATCGTCTCGCCGCCCCAGTCTTCCGGCTGCAGACCCATGGCCGCCAGCTCGTTCTTGACCTTCTCGGGGTTCGCCTCGGGCTTGTCCATCTTGTTGACCGCAACGACGATCGGCACCTCCGCTGCCTGGGCGTGGTTCACCGCTTCCTTCGTTTGCGGCATCACACCGTCATCAGCGGCCACGACGAGGATCACGATGTCCGTCGCCTGAGCGCCTCGAGCCCGCATGGCCGTGAACGCCTCGTGACCCGGCGTGTCGAGAAAGACCACTGTCCCCTTGTTGGTGTCGACGCGGTAGGCGCCGATGTGCTGGGTGATTCCGCCGGCCTCCCCCGCCACGACGTCGCTTTCACGTATCTTGTCGAGAAGGGAAGTCTTTCCGTGGTCGACGTGACCCATGACCGTAACGACCGGGGGTCGGTGTTCGCGGTCGTCGGCCTTGTCTTCGAACTCGCCCCGCGCATCGCCGACGATCTCGTCCTCGCTTCGCGCGACGTTCTCGACCTCGTAGTTGAACTCGCTTGCGAGGACGGCCGCCGTGTCCGCATCGAGCGTGCTGTTGATGTGCACACCCGAGACACCGAGCTCCATCAGCTTCATGAGGACGTCGGTGGCCTTGAGGCTCATCCGCTGTGCCAGTGCTTGGAGCTGAATGTTATCGTCGATTCGAATCACGCGCTTCTGCGCGCCCGGAACCGTAATCTCCGTCTGCTTCGGCTTTTTGCCGGGCTGCAGACGCTTCTTGCCAGGTCGACCCTGCGGTCGGCCGGTCGGCCCGATCGAGGACCGGCCGCGGATCTCGCGCCGGCGCGGCGCGTGCTGCTCGCGCTGCGCGGCGTGTTCGGCGACGATGCGTCGACGCGCGCCTTCCGACAACGGCGTCGCACTCGGCGCCTTCGCCTTACCACGGCGCATGACGCCTGGCGGAAGCGGATCATGCGAGAAGCGTCCCTGCTCGCCTGGGGCTGGAGCTGGAGCTGGGGTCTTCGGGGAGGGCGGCGGCTCGGAAACCCGGGTCTCCTGAATCGGCTCGGGTGCCGGCTCGGGCGGCGGCTCGGGCGCGGTCTCCACGGGCGGTGCTGCGGGCTCGGGCGGAGGCTCGCTCCAGGGCGCCAGGTAGTCGGTCAGCTCGGGCGGCGGCGGCCGGGACCCGTCGCCGGGCAGGCCCTCCCGGGCGCCCTCCTCCTCCAC
>CBDUCC010000551.1:0-2171 GCA_965365555.1 uncultured Myxococcales bacterium
TTACCGACGCTGCTGACAGACACGGGGTTGAGTGCAGATTCATCGAAACTGGAGACTCCCAGCCCTCGTCGCTTGCGGCCCTTCTAGCCAGTGGGCCTGCGACCGTTGCGAAGTTCCTAGAAGTAGCCGGAGTCGGGAATCGAAGCATCCGCCGCCTCGCGGAACGCCTCGTCGCCCGTTGCCTTACATCGGCACGCGCTGACTTGCGAAACGGTGGACGGCGGACGTACCTTACGACCTTGGCCTGGCTCGCTCGTGAGCGAACAGGCGCAAGAGGAGAATGTCCGACGCAAAACACGCTCGCGCGAAAGAGATCTTCCTGCAGGCGATTGAGCTGGCGGTGGAAGAGCGCGAGGCCTATATCGATCGGTCGTGCGGCGAAGATAGCGAGCTTCGACGGACCGTCGCGCGGCTGCTCGAGCATCACTCGTCGACATCCATCATCGGGGAGCGACAGCTAGCGGCACAACCGGCAGGTTACCAGACGACCACCCAACGGCGGCTCAGCGGTCTTTACGAGCACGCACGCCAGCGCCGATGGTGGACGTTGGTCGGCGCGGCGCTCTTGGTCGCTCTCGGGCTTTGGGCCCACGCGCGCATCGAGGACTCCCTTCTTCGTATCCGGGAGGGCGAGCTGAACACGGTCTTGCGCGCGGAGGTTCAGGCGCTCCGACTCTGGATTCAGGATCGACAGGGACAGGCCGAGTTGCTCGCGTCAGACCCGCGTGTCGTTTCTGCTGTTCGAGAGCTACTCGCGATCGGGGAGACTACGGATTCGAAACTCGTCATCGACGCGTGGGAAGGTTCCCCCGCCACGCAAACCTTGATCCGTATCTGTGACACGTTCGCCGAGATGACCGACAACACCGGCGGCGTCGGCGTTCTCGACGAGCGCGGCACCCTCATTTTTGTCCACGCGGGAGACGAAACGGGAAACAAGGTGAACGCGACCGGGTTTGCCTATCTGCTCGAAGCGCTCGAGGGCCGGACGAAGTTCATGCGGCCGTATCGAAACTCGGAGATTTCCAATGCCGTCGACTCGGGCACGATGTACACCATCGTGTTCACCCCCGTTTTCGACGATGGCCAGGACGTGATTGCGGTCCTCGTCGCCGCGCAGCGAGCCTATGGACCGGGATCGATGTCACGCATCCTCGAGGTCGCCCAGCTCGGCACCACGGGCGAGACCTATGCTTTCGATGATCGCGGCATCATGCTCACCGAAAGCCGGTTCACGGAGGAGCTTCGCCGCGCCGGGCTGGCTCCGGCGCTAGACGAGAGCCGGTCTTGGGACGGCGGCTCTCAGCTCAACGTTCAAGTTCGCGATCCGGGCGGAGATTTGCTGCGGGGTCACGAGCCGGAGCTCGAGCTCGAAGCTCGGCCCCTCACCAGGCTTGCGGCCATAGCCATTGCTGCACACGATGAGCCTGAAGACGCCGAGCGCCGGGGCGTACTGCTGACCCCGTACCGCAACTACCGCGGGGTCGAGGTGTTGGGGGCGTGGCAGTGGCTTCCCGAGCATGGCATTGGCGTGGCCACCGAGATCGAATCGGACGAGGCCCTGGCTCCTCTCCGATACCTCAACGTCACGTTCGGTGTGTTGTTCCTCGTCCTATCGGGTTTCGTCGCCGCGACCTTCCTGTCGATGATCTCCGTTGCGAGGCTCCGCCGCCGGATCCATGAGCTCAAGGAGTTGGGTCCATACCGGCTTCTCTCGAGCCTCGGCGAAGGCGGGATGGGTACGGTCTATCTCGCCGAGCACGCGCTCCTGAAACGTAAGACGGCCGTGAAGATTCTGTCGGGCGATGGCTCGGGTGAGAGCATCAACCGCTTCGAGCGAGAGGTACGGCTGTCGAGCCAGCTGACCCACCCCAATACCATCGAGATCTTCGATTTCGGTCGGACGCCGGAAGGAACGCTCTACTACGCGATGGAGTACATCGAGGGTCCGACACTCGCCGAGCTGGTGGAGCGCCACGGTCCTTTGCCGCCAGAGCGCACGGTTCACATCTTGAAGCAGATTTGCGCTTCGCTCGGCGAGGCGCATCGAATGGGCCTCATCCACCGAGACGTCAAACCGCAGAACGTCATGCTGTGCCAACGAGGCGGGGACACCGACGTAGTCAAAGTCCTCGATTTCGGCCTCGTCATGGACTTGAGCACGGCCCGGC
>CBDUCC010000552.1:0-2140 GCA_965365555.1 uncultured Myxococcales bacterium
GGGAGCATAGCCAACACGTCGAGGCGCCCAAAGCTGGCGACCTCCCGCCACATCGGCCCACATCGGCACGATGGCGGAAGTGCAGCACCGGCCGACCATTCTGATGGTCGGCCAGGGCGAGCCGATGCAGACCGAGTTGGGGGAGGCGCTCCGGCGTCATGGGATCTCCGTCGCTGGTTGTGCAACGGCAGAGCTCGAACGAGCGGTTCGCGTGTACGCGCCGGACCTGGTGGTCTTGGTCGGAGATGCCGCGGTGCGCGGCGGCGCGAGCGTCATCCGCCGAATGGCGTCCAACCGGGCCACCGACGTGCTCCCGGTTGCGGTCGTGTCGAACGACGCCGTCCTCAAGCAGGGAGGCGATGGGTTTCGGAGCGGCCCCGTCGCCGTGGTGCCCCGCGGCTCGGGAGCCGACGCGATCGCACGTCGCTTGACCGAGCTCGCCGACGAGGTGCCGGGGCGCCCTGGCATGCTCACCGGGGAGCTCAACGAACACAATCTTCGGGACGTCGTCGACCTGGTGTCGAACGATACCAAGACAGGTCTGCTCAGCATCCGCTCTCCGAAAGGTGTCGTCGAGGGGATGCCGCTGGTCGTCGAGACCGAGAGCCCGAGCGCGCACAACATGGAGCTCATCCTCGACCGACTGCGCGATGCGATGAACGACTCGGAGCCTCTCGAGTTCGAGTTCCACGAGACGAGTGGCGGACGGCTCTCCGCCCTTCCGGGTCCCGTCGCGGCCGAGGCAGTCGACCTCTCGGAGCTGCGGGGGGCGCGAGTCGTCATCCTCGACACGGACGAGCTGCGTGCGGAAAAGCTTGCCCAGGTGTTGATGCAGCGTGGCATGCAGATCGCAGCCGCGGACTTTTCGATTGCGGTCATCCCTCGGATTCGGGAGATCGACCCGCAGGTGGTGGTTTTGGATTCGAACGCGGTAGGCGGCCATGGATTGGACTTCGTCCGAGCGATGCGGCGCGATCCACAGCTTCGCTGGGCTTCCATGCTCGTAGTTCGTTGGGAAGACTTCTGGCCAGCATCCACGGCCGAAGAAGCACCGGACATCGCTCAGCTGGCTGCGCGGATCTGCCCGCTCATCGACCAGGACCGGGAGATCGAGCGGCGCGTGGAGGACGAAGTCGACTTCGATACCAGATTGGAGCTCGTGGGTCCGGGTCGCTTGCTGCGTGCGCTCGGCTCGGTCGCCGGCGTTCGCCACGTCGGCATCTCGGGACACCGACGGAGCGTGGAGATCGACATTGCGGACAACTCGATCGTCGGGGCATACGCGACCCTGAACGAGCGCGGCCAGGAGACTTTGCAGGGAATGCCAGCACTCTTGGCGGCATGGGGCATGACGGCCGGACGCGTCTCGGTGCGAGAGCAAGACTTGCCGTCGGTGGCAAACATCATGATGCCCGTCGACGAGGCGTTGGGCGTCGTGTCCCACGAGCTTGGGTTTGCGGACGGCAGCAACGGCAGCATCGAAGTCAATGCCCCGACCATGCCGCCTGAGGAACCGGAGGTCGACGAGCACGCAACGGTTCCGCCGGGCGAGGCGCAACCGGCCTCGCTCGACGAGGCGCGGACGATGGCACCGCCCCGGTTCCAACACCGACGCACGGCATCGGACGATGGCGCACCCGTCCCGTTCCCCGCGGAGGAAATGCCGACGAACAAGGTGGCGCGACTGCTCGGGCGCGTCGAGACTCGGCGCCAAAGTCTACCGTCGAGCCGAGGAGTCCAAGAGGCCGTGGCGAGCACCAACCATACCGATCATGCGGTGGCTCGCTCGAGGAAGTCGACACAGCTCGGGCTTGCGCCGATGTTCGAAGCACTGCCGGACGAAGCCTTGGAGGAAGAGCGAACGATTCCGGCGCCGAGACGACCCCCTCCACCGCCTCCACCGAGGTTGAGACGCTCGGCCCCACCGCCACTGTTCGAAGAGGACGACGAGCTCGCAACGGCCCTCGAAGGGACGACGATGATCGCGCCGGCGCACGCGACCCAGCGGGGCATGCCGGCTTGGATCCAGGCGCTGATCCTGTTCACGATCGTCGCCGGTATCGGCGTTGCCGCCTGGTTGCTCTGGTCTCGCGCGGACTCGCCAGCAGCGTCGCCTCCGGCGGGCGGTGGTTCTCGGGCA
>CBDUCC010000553.1:0-2137 GCA_965365555.1 uncultured Myxococcales bacterium
AATCCGCTGCGTGGCCTCTGCAGTCGCCATGAACTGAAGCGGCATCGGCAAGAAGCCTGGGCACTCTGGATCCTCTTCCCACGCACGCGTGTAGTCCGTCTTTAGCTGGCGAGCGGGCTTCCCGCTGATCGCACGCGAACGGATCGTTTCCGTCGAGTCCGCGACCAGGAGCTTGTCGACCAGCGACGGAATCGAATCGCTCTCCTCGGTGGTAAGCCAAATCGAGCCCGTCCAGACACCGGCTGCGCCCATGGCCATCGCAGCAGCCATCTGACGCCCCGAACCGATCCCACCGGCAGCGAGAACCGGAGTGGGTGCCACGGCGTCCACCACCTGCGGAAGCAGAACCATCGAACCGATCTCCCCTGTGTGGCCGCCCGCTTCGTACCCGGAGGCGATGACGATGTCGACACCGGCCTTCTTTTGCTTGATCGACTGTCGCACGGTGCCGCAAAGGGCGGCGACCATGACGCCTTTGTCATGGGCCTGGCTGATGATGTCCTCGGGGGGTGGTCCGAGCGCATTCGCGATCAGCGCGATCGGGTGATTCATCGCCACTTCGAAGTGCGCCCGACCACCCGAAGCCGACCAACCGAGAAGCCCTTCGATCTGTTCGACGTCATCGGGAAGCGGTGGCACGCCGTGACGGTCGAGCAAGTCGTTGATCCACTTCCGGTGCGCCGGCGTGATCATTTCCTCGAGCTGCTCTTTGCTGACGTCGCCTTGGTCCTTGCCGATGTACTTGGCTGGGATGACGGTGTCGACGCCGTAGGGCTTTCCGTCGACGTGTTCGTCGATCCACTTGAGCTCGAGCTCGAGCTGCTCGGGACTATAGGCCACGGCGCCCAAAACACCGAGGCCGCCGGCACGACTCACTGCAGCGACGACGTCACGGCAGTGGCTGAACGCGAAGATCGGGAACTCGATCCCGAGCTTCTCACAAATTTCGGTCTTCATGCTTCACCCAGAAAGAAAAATAGAACGTGTTCTAGTTTGGGTGAAGTGGCGGCCGGAGTCAACGACTATTCAAGTCCCTCGGCGACCAGGTCGTCCCAGTCTTCGGTTCCCTCGATGTGCGCCGTGAACCAGTCGAGAACCGTGACCCCGTCGATCTCGGTGTCGAGCGCGCCGATCTCGAGGCCGGGCTGACCCCCGTCCGAGGTCTCGGTCAACAGCGTCGTATGGGCGCTGCCTTCAGGAATGAACCGCTTGTAGCGATCCTCGAAGAGCATGGTGGTGCGTCCGGTCTCAGCGAGCAGCGATTCCGTAAACTCTGCTCCGGGGATCATCAGGAAGAACGCGCTGATCACTTGGTCGGCGCTGAAGCTCAAAGCACTCAATGTGAAGTTGTCGTCCGCCGCGAGCTGCCACTCGATGAGCCGTGTCACGTGGCCATTGCTCGTGCAGTCGGTACAAGACGCCGGGATGAGCGAGTCGGCGTTCCAACCGGCAAGAAGCGTCTCCTCGACGAACTCGGGCTCACCATCCTTTGCGACGCCAACGCCGGAGTCGTTGAAGACGACGATCTCGGTGTCTGGGTAGTAGTAGCGAACGAGCGGAAGCGCGTTGATGGTGCCGAAGGCACCACCGCTCACGCCCGTCAGAAGAATCCGGCTCGGGTTCGGAAACTCCTCGAACCCGATGTCGAGGGCAGCGGTCAGGTTCTGAAGGCCGCGCTGATACCCCTGACTCTCCCCCGGTTCGCCTTCACCGACGACGCTGTTCGGAAGCACGCGGTCGACATCACCGGCAAAGAGAGCACCGTCGCAGTACGGTAGATAGAGCACATCCCAATCGGCGACCGGATTGCCTTCGAGTTCGGGGTTCAGGATACCTCTCACCGGAAGCGAGTTCGTGACCTCGAATGCGGAGCAGAAGTCTTCCCAGCAGGCGCCACCGCCCTGTAGGAAGATCATCAACTCATCGGAGCTGCCTTGACGAGTGTCAACCGTGTACTCGGTGCCTCGCAGGCAGAGCGGGCCACGGGGCTCGGCTGCCGGATCCTCGGGCACCGCGAAGCTGTAGGTCGTGAGGTCCCCCTGCTTTGCTGCCGAGTCTTTGGGGTCAAACATGCCCACATATTTCGTGAGCCCTTGATCGTAGAGCTCCTGGAAGCTCGGGCCGGCACTCCCGCCTT
>CBDUCC010000554.1:0-2135 GCA_965365555.1 uncultured Myxococcales bacterium
AGAAGGAGATTTGCCTCTCGAGGAGTCTCTGGCGATGTTTGAAGAGGGAGTCCGCCTGTCGCGGGCCGGAGCGAAACGACTGGATGAAGCTGAGCGTAGGGTAGAGGAGCTCCTCGCAGCCGGAGACGAACTGCAAACGAGCCCTCTCGATGAAAGCGAAGCGGGGGAACAATGAGCCAAGTCCTCACGGTACCAACACATTTCAATGACATCGGCGAGCTGTCCGATGGATTCCTCGATCGAGTCGAGCAGGACACGCTGATCCTCTATGGGCCAGTCGCGTACGAGGAGGGCTCGGCGATCGAGTTTGCCGTGCTGCTTGCCGATGGCACGGCAGCACTCGAAGGCACGGGCCGCGTTCGCGCGGCCGTGGATGGTGGCGACGATCGCGTTCCGGAGACTCGGTACGACGTGGTGGTCGAAGCACTGTCGCTAGACGCTCGGTCCGAGGTCGTGTTCGAGCGTCTCGTCATGTCGCGCCAAGCGGTATCGGATCGCCCGCTCGCCGAGGAGGGCGACTCGCCGATCACGAACGAGATGGATGTCGCTGAGCCCGAAGCGGACGACCGAGAAGTCGAGATGACGCTCGAGCCGGCCGACTCGATCAGCCCCGAGATGTACGACGACGATGAAGTCGAGGACGTCGAAGAAGATTCGCCGACCGTCATGACCGAAGTCGACGCAGCGGCCATGATGGCTGGGGCCGATGCATCCGAGGTCGAATCCGATACGGAACGAAGCGAAGACCTCGAGGAAACGCTCGACGGCGAACCGGTCGGCGATTGGGTATCTGAGGTGGAGTCCATGACGCCAGAGTCGTCGGAGTGGGTCGCCGATTCCGTGGAGAGTATCCCGGCGGACGATGCGATCGCTGCGGAGCTCGAGAGCCCGAGCGAGCACGAGAACGAGATTGCGACCGTGATCGCCAATGCGAGCTCGACCGAGATCGCCTTCGGTGCCGAAACGGACGAAGACCCGGAGGGCGATATTCGCGAGGACGCCGACTCGGAGCCGAGCCCGCGCTATGATTCGATGTACGCGTTCGAGCACGGCATTGCGGCGGAGCCGAAGGTCGGCATGCCGGTTCCGGTTCCATCGATGGCAGCGCCTCCCGAAGCGCCGCCGGCTCCGCCGACGCTTCGTCTTGCAGAGACGCCGGACGGGCTCATACGTCCGTCCCTCGCTGAGCCCGACGACTCGCTCTTCTCGGTGGATGGAGAGGTGAGCGACGTGCATACCACCGGCCTTTTCGCCTACGAGGAGGGCCTTCCGATCCCGTCGCGACCACCGCTTCCCGACCCGAATCGGGCCAAGCAGGTGCCTTCCGTTGAAGCTGCGAACGATTACGACGTCCAAGAGTCGGAGCCGCCCGAGCTCCTTGCCGAGGACTACGAAGAGGTTCGTCTCAGCGATTTCGCGGAAGCCGTCGAAGAAGGATAAGAACCCATGAAGCGAGCCCTAGCCACCGTGATCTGTGCGTTGGCTCTCATGCTGACCGTTGAAGCGAAGGCCGACGCCGTCGTCCACGTGACCGTCCACGGCGGCAGCGAAGGCAAGGTTCAGCTCAGCGGTGACGGGGGCTCGTTTACCTGCACAGTCAGTCAGGGGCGTTGCACGATTCGATCGGTCCCCGGCGGCCGCTACGTCGCCGTCTTCACCGCCAAGAACGGCTCCTCGACGGCACCGAAGAAGGTGATGATCCCGCCGGACGGCAAGGCCGACCTCCACATCTCGGCTAAATAGCGCCCCAAGTTGGCGGCAACGGCCGCCGAAGTGGCATGATTGCAGCGGGGGGGCACGCAGTGGGAATGCGTAGGAGTTGGCTAGGGCCCGTGATCGGGTGTCTCGCTGTCGTAGCGTTCGCGCTACCGGTCCGAGCACAGCGTGATGTCGCCGATGTGCAAAACGGCTACACGGGGCCGACCGGCGGCATCCGCATCGTCGACGCCGGATCGGGGGACCGGGGGACGTTCCGACTGGCGCTCCAAACCGAATTCTTCATCATACGCGACTATTTCGTATCCGGCGACCGCGCGCATACCTTCGCCGGCAACCTCTCGCTCAGCATCACGCCGACCGACTTCCTCGAGGTGTTTGCGGCCGCGGAGGTGACCTCGGCGTGGGACGATTCGAAT
>CBDUCC010000555.1:0-2124 GCA_965365555.1 uncultured Myxococcales bacterium
ACATCGATGCCGGTAAGACGACGACGACCGAGCGCATCCTCTACTACACCGGCGTGAACTACAAGATCGGTGAGGTGCACGACGGCGCTGCAACCATGGACTACATGGAGCAGGAGCAAGAGCGCGGCATCACGATCACGAGCGCCGCGACGACTTGCTTCTGGCGTCCGGAAGCCGGTCCGTTTGGTGGCGAGCAGTTTCGCATCAACATCATCGATACGCCGGGCCACGTCGACTTCACGATTGAGGTCGAGCGTTCGCTTCGAGTGCTCGACGGCGCGGTTGCGGTGTTCGACGGCAAAGAGGGAGTCGAGCCGCAGTCCGAGACCGTCTGGCGGCAGGCGGATCGCTATGGTGTTCCCCGCATCTGCTTCATCAACAAGATGGACAAGGCGGGCGCAGACTTCGCTGTTGCATTTCAGTCGATCAAGGACCGCTTGGGCGCGCCCGCGGTCGCGGTTCAGCTTCCGCTCGGCCAAGAGGCAGAGCTCGAGGGTATCATCGACCTGGTCAGGATGAAGGCCAACCGCTTCAAGGCGGACACTCTGGGTGCCGAGTGGGAAGTCGAAGACATCCCCGAGGAATTCCGGGCAGATGCAGAAGCGGCGCGTGCGATCCTCATCGAGGCCGTCTCGGAGGTCGACGACGCGCTCATGGAGCGGTACCTCGAAGGCGACACCGACTTCAGCCCCGAACAGATCATCGCGGCGCTTCGAAAGGGCTGCCTCAGTCAGACGATCGTTCCCGTTCTCACGGGCTCTGCGTTCAAGAACAAGGGCGTGCAGCAGTTACTCGACGCGGTCGTGAACTTCCTTCCTTCACCGGTCGAGGTTGCGGCGATTCAGGGCGTCGATCCGGAGGATCCGGAAAAGAAGCTGGAGCGCAAGGCCTCGGACGATGAGCCGTTCAGCGCTCTCGCCTTCAAGATCATCAACGACCCTTTCGTCGGACAGCTCACTTTCTTCCGGGTCTACTCGGGCGTGCTCGAAGCCGGCTCCGGCGTGCTCAACGCGACCAAGGGCAAGAAGGAGCGCATCGGTCGCATCCTCCAGATGCACGCGAACAACCGCGAAGAGCTCAAAGAGATCCGTGCAGGGAACATCGCCGCAGCCGTCGGGCTCAAGACGGCCACCACCGGCGATTCGCTCTGCGACGAGAAAGCGCCAGTCATCCTCGAGCGAATGGAGTTCCCCGAGCCCGTCATCTCCGTCGCCATCGAGCCGAGAACCAAAGCCGATCAGGACAAGCTCGGCGTCGGCCTCGGAAAGCTTGCGGCCGAGGATCCGAGCTTCCGAGCACACACCGATGAAGAGTCCGGCCAGACGATCATCAGCGGCATGGGCGAGCTCCACCTCGAGATCATCGTCGACCGCCTGAAGCGTGAGTTCAAGGTCGACTCCAACGTGGGCGCGCCCCAGGTCGCCTACCGCGAGACCATCACCAAGTCGGTCGAGTCCGAGGGCCGCTACGTCAAGCAAAGTGGCGGCCGCGGTATGTTCGGCCACGTCTGGGTGAAGCTCGAGCCGAGCGAGCCCGGCATCGGCTACGAGTTCGAGAACAAGATCGTGGGTGGCGTCGTGCCGAGGGAGTTCATCCCGTCGGTCGACAAGGGCATCAAGGACGCGATGACGCGCGGTGTGATGGCGGGCTACCCCGTGATCGACGTGAAGGCGACGTTGTTCGATGGCTCCTATCACGATGTCGATTCGAGCCAGGCGGCCTTCGAGGTGGCGGGCTCGCTCGCCTTTCAGGACGGTGCCAAGCGCGCCGGGATTCAGCTCCTCGAGCCAGTGATGGACGTCGAGGTACGCGTTCCCGAGGACTACATGGGAGAGGTCATCGGCGACCTCAACTCGCGCCGCGGAAACGTCGGCGGAATGGATTCCGTGGGTGGCCTTCAGGTGATTCGCGCCGAGGTGCCGCTCGCCAACATGTTCGGTTACGTCAACGACCTTCGCTCCAAGACCCAGGGGCGGGCGGTCTACACGATGCAGTTCAAGGAGTATCAGGCGGTGCCTTCAAGCATCGCCGAAGAAATCGTCGCCAAGGCGAAGGGCGGCTGAGGAGCTAACGATGGCTAAAGAAAAGTTTGTCCGCGACAAACCACACATCAACGTAGGCACG
>CBDUCC010000556.1:0-2118 GCA_965365555.1 uncultured Myxococcales bacterium
GCACTGTGGTGGCGCTCGTCCATCCACGCAGAATAAATACGGTTTGGGCTCGCGGGTATCACGGACGAGACAGTGAATTCTTCCGTGTCCATCGTCCTACGTTCCTTGACTTGCTGGCCTGTATAAGTCCAGGAAACGCGTTTGAAAACCAGAAAATTGCGCTACAGATCGCGAGTAGGCGGCCATTTGGACTCTTCTTGTAAGCTGTTCGGGCGAGTTCTGCACGCAAAACGGTAGATCGTACGGCCTCTCTTGACCGCTTCCAGCGCCGTGCTTCGATGCGGGCTTCGATGGAAGAGAGCGTCCCCCGGCACGAGTTCTGGATCGACCGAGGCGGCACGTTCACCGATTGTATTCACCGGCACCCGGCCACGGGCGAGCTCCGGGCGGTCAAGGTCCTTTCCTCCGACGAGGCGCCGATCGAAGGCATCCGGGCCCTCCTCGGACTCGAACCGGATGCACCGCTGCCGCCTTGCGAGGTGCGGATGGGGACGACCCTGGCCACCAACGCACTGCTCGAGCGGCAGGGCTACCCCTGCGTGCTGCTGACCAACGAGGGTTTGGCAGACCTGGTCCGGATCGGTGACCAAACCCGTCCGGAGCTCTTCGCCCTGGCGATCGAACGGCCCTCGGCGCTCCCCGAGCTCATCCTGGAGACCGAGGCAAGGGCGGACGCGGACGGCTTCCAGATCCGGCCGCATGATGCCGAGTCTCTTCGTGAACGACTCCGGGGCGCCCGGGATGCCGGAGCCCGATCGCTGGCCGTGTCGCTCATTCACGCCTACCGAGACGGCAATCTCGAGCGCGACGCCGCCCGCATCGCCGAGGGGCTCGGCTTCGAACACGTCTCGCTCTCGCACGAGGTCTCGAACGAGCTCGGCCTGCTCGGCCGGACCGATACGACGGTTGCGAACGCTTACCTCACTCCTCTTCTGACGGACTACATGAAGAAGCTCGAACGGTTTCTCGGCCCGGACCGCCTTCGCATGATGCAGAGCAACGGAGGGCTCGTCGATGCGCGAGCGTTCATCGGCCGCAATGCGGTCTTGTCGGGACCAGCTGCCGGCGTGGTCGCAACGGCTGCGGTCGCCGAGGAGCTCGACCTCGCTGAGGTCATCGGGTTCGACATGGGCGGAACGTCCACGGACGTCTCCCGGTACGCAGGCACGTTGAACCGTGTGTTCGAGACCGAGATTGCCGGCATTCGAGTGCGGGCGCCGATGATCGAGCTCCACACGGTCGCCGCAGGAGGCGGCTCGATCTGTGCACTCGAAGCCAAGCGGATGACCGTAGGGCCGGACAGCGCGGGCGCGACACCGGGTCCGCTCTGCTACGGCGCGCCCGATGCAGAAGAGCTCACCCTCACCGACGTATCGCTTTTTCTCGGTCGTATCGCATCGGATCGTTTTCCCTTCACCCTAGCGCCGGCGCCGGTGCAGGCGAAGCTCGATGAGATCGTCCAGCGGCTCCGCGCGATCGAGCTCGCGCGGAGCGCCGACGATGTCGCCGCGGGTTTCCTTCAAGTCGCGGTGGAGAACATGGCCGCGGCGATCCAGAAGGTGTCGATCGGCAAAGGACACGACGTTCGAACGCACGCCATCGTCGTCTTCGGCGGAGCGGGCGGCCAGTACGCCTGCATGGTCGCCGAGCGACTTGGGATTCGCGAACTCGTATTTCATCCGTACGCCGGCGCCTTGTCCGCCTTCGGGATGGGGGTGGCGAACTTCGAGTGGCACGGCGAGCGCGACGCCGGCCGAGAACACCTCGACCGACCATTTCCGGCTGAATGGGACGCGGCCTTCGCCGAGCTCGAAGCCACGGGGAGGTCGACTCTCGAGCGCGATGCCACCGACGGCTCGTCGTGGCGGGTTCGACGGAGCATCGCGTTACGGTACCGAGGTGCCGAGACTGCACTCGAGGTCGGCTTCAGCGACGCCGAGACGATGCGCACCGAATTTGAGGAGCTCCACCGTCGCGAGTTTGGATACGTTCGCGACACCCACCCGATCGAAGCCGCGACGCTCCGAGTGGCCGTCGAGGTTCACGATGCGAAGCCCGCCCTGCCTCGGGTGGGAGCCGGCACCGGAGCTCCGGAGAGAACGACGCGCGTCTGGTCGC
>CBDUCC010000557.1:0-2117 GCA_965365555.1 uncultured Myxococcales bacterium
CTCGATGACCTCGGCGACGAGCGTGATGGCGTCGGTGTGCAGCCCGTCGATCGGTCGGCGATGCAGAGGTTCTCGACCGAGCAGAATCGATTCACCCAATCGGAGATCGTTGATCCGTCCGGTGTCGGCGTCGCTGAGGGCCCAGTCGAGGTTGGCCGAGTTGCCGCCGGACACGATGTCGACGCTCAGGCCGAATGTCGCCTCGATCGAGTCGGCGAGGGTGGATAGCTCGGACATGTTTCTGGCGTCGGGTGACGCGCCGCTGCGGCAAGCGAGGTTGGCGCCGATGCCTCTGAGCGCGATATTCGGAAAGCGCAGCGTCTTGCGCACCGTGTTTTCGAGATCGCCGGGCAGAATGCCTTCGCGCAGATCTCCAAGCTCGACCATGAGCACGATCCCGTGAATCCGCTTCCTCTCCTGCGCCGCAGAGGAGAGCCTATTGATGACGTCCAGCTCGGTGTTCAAGCTCACGTCGGCGTAGGTTACGACGCGGTCCGCCTGGCTGAGCATCGGCGAGCGGAGAAGTGTCATCGACGCCGGTACGCGTGCAAGACGCATCGCTTCGATGTTCTCGATGCGGGAATCGCCAAGCGCGCTCACGCCTGCCCTGAGCAAGGCGCCGGCGATCTCGGGTGAGCCGAGGGTCGCCTTGGTCACACCCGTGACCGAGATGCCGCGCTCGGCCAGCAGTTCGACCAGCGTGCGGGCGTTGTGTTGGATCTTGTCGAGGTCGATCTTCAACCGCGGCGCAGTCATCATGCGACGGCGGTCGGCTGTTCCGCGAGCTCCGGGAAAGCAGAAAGGACCATCTCCACCAGGCGCTCGGGCGATCGGGTCAGCGCATCGGTGGCGGGGATGCCGAGCGCGCACTCGTACAAAACGATGGCGGCATCGACCTCGGCATCGGTCATGTTCTCGTGGTTGATGGTGAGACCGATGACCTTTGTGTCGGCGAAGGTCTGGATGAGATTGATCTCGGTGTCGGGCCTTGGCATCGCCATCCGGCCGAAGTCGCACCGGCTGGCCCGTCCCGGTGCGTGCTGCAGCACGACACCGTCGGGGCAGCTTCCGCGGAGGATAAACGACGAGGTCGAGAAGGCGGGGTGACTCAGGGCGCCTTGCCCTTCGATGATGATGACATCAGGGTCGCCGTCTTCAAATGCTTCGACGATGGCAGCTTCCATCTCACCCGAGCAGAACTGCGACGGGACGGCATCGAGCGCGACGCCGTAGCGAGCTCCTTGGATCAGGCCGGTCTGGCCGGTGCCGACCATCACGGCTTTCACGCCGAAGTCGTTGAGAGCGCGGGTCAGGATGGTGGCGGTGGTGCGTTTGCCGATGGCGCAGTCGGTGCCGAGCACCGCGATACGCGGGCAGGTGACCTCGGCGATGCGACCGCTGAACATCCGCAAGTCCTTCTTCGAGCGGGGCTTTCGGACATCGAGGATCTCCACGTTATTCGCCGCGCTCATCACTGCGAACTCCGGGTCGTCGTTCAGAAACTCATGCAGACCGTTCACCACGTTCAGCCCGAGACCCATGGCCTCGAGCACGAGGCCGCGCTCGTGTGGCGACAACATGCCGCTCGACGGCGCCATTCCAAAGATGAAGTAGTCAGGTACGACTCCAGCGTGCGCCAGCGTGTCGGCGAGGTCGCGACAGACGGGGATACCGTTCGGCTCCTCGCCGAGCACCACACCGGCGTCGAGGCCGGCCTTCTCGCTGTCGATGACCGAGAGGATCTCGTACTTCTCCGAGTGACGGACCAGACCGTTGGCCGTCTTGCCGTCGACGGAACCGAAATTCGCTTCGCAATAGACCACCGCGGTAGGCCGTTTCTCCTCGACGCCGATGGCTGACGGTTGTGCTGATGTCGTTATCATGGGTCAACAGTCTCCTTCGTCGAGGACGTCACTTGATGAACGCCTTGAGCAGTTCCACCGGGAGTGGGAAGATCAAGGTCGAGTTTCGTTCCGCGGCGATCTCGGTCAGCGTCTGCAGGTAGCGCAGCTGCAGGGACGAGGGCTCTTTGCCCAGTTCCTGGGCGGCCAGGGCAAGGTTGTGGGCAGCCTGCTGCTCTCCATGGGCGTGGATGATCTTGGCCCGCTTTTCACGCT
>CBDUCC010000558.1:0-2115 GCA_965365555.1 uncultured Myxococcales bacterium
GCACCGTCGGTCCAAGATCCACCGTGTTAACGAGCCGGTCTGTCACCTCACCCGGTTCGATCCCGCCCGGCCACCGCACGATGAGGGGCACCCGGATGCCTGAGTCGTAAGGCCAGCGCTTCCCCCTGGGCAACGGGCCGTGGTCGCTCCAGTGCATCACGATCGTGTTGTCGGCCAGCCCATCTTCATCAAGCTGTGCCATCAACTCTCTCAGCGCCCGATCTCTCGCCTCGATGGTCGTGTACACGTCCTGCTTGTCGGGGTAGACGATCCGCGGGTCGTCTACGTTGACGGGACCGTCGTCGGGCATCTGCTCGAGCGCCTGCTCGATGATTCGGACGGACTGCCGGATCTCTTCGAGTCGGACCATGAACCGATCCCAGTTGTCGCCGTCCTCTCCGATGGGAACATCGAAATCGAAGCGGTCGTAGACCAAGTAGGGGTGGTCTTTGCGAACGTCGTAAGGAATGCCAGCCGACCGCGCAACGGGCCCGGTGCAGCCGTAGGAGAGCGCCTGTTCCTTCGTTAGAACGCCGACACCTTGCATGCGATCGAGGAAGATGCGGTTTCGGAGCAGCATGATCTCCGACTCTTTGACGACCTTGTGAATCTCGGGAATCAACTGCCGAACGTCGTCTTTGAAGTTCGCCGTCGGCGGCGCAGCCATGCCGCCGATGCGACCGAAGCTATGCGTCATCCGGGCCCCGGTCTCGCGCTCGAGGATGTCCCAGACCCAGTCGCGCACCTTCAGCAGCCAGAGGAACGGGGTGAACGCGCCGAGCTCCATCGCCGATGCACCGTTGCAGGTGAAATGGTCGGCGATTCGGGATAGCTCACCGAGGATGACCCGATAGTACTGGCAACGCTCCGGAACCTCGATGCCGAGCAGCTTCTCGACGGCCAGGGACCAGCCGACGTTGTTCAGCATGGGCGAGACGTAGTTGAGTCGGTCGGCATACGGAAAGACTTGTGCCCAGGTCCCTCGTTCGCAGGACTTTTCGAAGCCGCGATGGAGATAACCCGGCTGCACATCGAGTCGGATCACGTTTTCCCCGTCGAGGTCCATCACCATGCGGATCGTGCCGTGCATGGCGGGGTGTGATGGGCCCATGTTGAGGCGCATCGGGTCGGCGTCGAGCTCTAGCGAGGCCTGGTCGTTCGACAGCTCGTCAGCGGGTTCCATCTACTCCCCCGAACCTTCCTCCGCGCTCGCCGGACCGTTGGCCTCTTCGGCGAGACGCGCGTCGATGCGCGCCTGGATCTGCTGAGCAGCCTCCGAGTCGCTCAGCGTTCGACGCTGACCCTGCTGCACACCGATCGACGGGGACACCTGATGGTCGCGGCCGGCGAGTCGGGCCTCCCAGTCGATTCGAGCGAAGGGCTGACCTTCCTCGATGCCGAATGGGGCGAGCTTCTGGATGTCGGTGACCTCTCGGTACGGAACCAGGGGTTGCGTCTTGTCGATCGGATAGTCTTTGCGAAGCGGATGTCCTTCGAATTCCTCGTACATCAGGATGCGCCTCATGTCGGGATGGTCCTTGAACTTGATCCCGAACATGTCCCAGACCTCGCGCTCCGCCCAATTCGCTCCGAGCCAGATGTTGCTCAACGTACCCGGCTCTTCGCCTTCCTTGACGTGCGAGCGGACGCGGATTCGCGCGGAGTTGCTGGAGGCGCGTACGGTGACCGTCAGGTCGAAACGGGAAGACTTTCGCTCCGGATAATCGATGGCGGTCAGGTCGATGAAGTGATCCATCGCGAGCTCGTCGTCGTCGCGGAGGAACTGAGCCACCTCGACCCAATCCTCGAGCGCCACCGTGACCTCCTGCTCCCCGAACGCATCGCTCGTGGCGAGGATGTGCTCACCGAACTTTGCGCTCAACCGGTCCACGACCGCCTGGCTCATGAGCCGCTCTCCTTGGCCTTCCCGGGCGCGTTCTGCAGAACCTGTTTCGGCGGAACCACGATCGGCTTTCGATCGTTGGCCTGGATCTTGTCCTGCAAGAGCATCAGCGCATCGAGCACAGCTTCCGGTCGAGGCGGGCATCCGGGAATGTACACGTCGACCGGGATGACTTTGTCGACGCCTGGAATCGTCGTGTAGTTGTCGTAGAA
>CBDUCC010000559.1:0-2108 GCA_965365555.1 uncultured Myxococcales bacterium
CCCGAAGACGCCGCTCTTCAGGGTGCTCCCGAAGACCATCATGGTGTCGGCGAACCAGTGGTCGCGCCCGCCGTCGCCGTTGATCTTGGGGGTGCGCGCGAACTCCGAGTAGACCATCACGGTCGTGCGGTCGAAGTTCGGGTCATCTTCGCGAAGATGCGTGATCATCGCACCGATTGCATTGAACGCTTCGACCAGATTCGCCGGTTGGTCGACGTTCCAATTCCCGCCGTGGGTGTCGTAGCCTCCACGAACTCGGGCGGTGACGGCTGCGCTGAGGTCCGTGCGAAGGAGCTGCGCAGCGGTGGCCGTGGCTCTGCCCGCACCTCGGTCGAGGGGATAGAGGGCGCGAATCTGGTTCATCTCCGAGGTGTCGGCGTTGAAGTCGAAGCGACCGACCACGTCCTGGTCTTGCAACCTGAGGATGCGGTCACGGCTGATGCTCAGCTCGTCCTCTGGCAGGCGCCCGGAGTAGGCAGGCGACACACAGGAGTAGGAGTCCTCGAGCGCTTTGTGGAGCAAAGCCTCCACTTCGTCCGGCAATGCACCCTGCGTCGATCCGATCAGGTCGCGAATTTCCCGAGGATCGTTCATGCGAATCGCGGAGTAGCGATTGTCGAACGCGCGGTTGTAGCTCGGCATCGAAATGGCTGCGTTCGGAAGCAGGGCGCCCTGGTCGTGAAGCGAAGCAGCCACCGTCCCGATCGAATCACCTCGGGCGACGGCGCCCGCGGGCTGGCTACCGGTATGACTGTAGGACTTCGCGGTCTCGTGCGAGACCGTGTTCATGTTGATCCCACGGAAGAAGGTCGCCAGATCACCGTGCGCCTCGAGCGCCCGCATCGTGGGGCCCCAGAGGTGCTCGGTTCCCCCCATGGAAACGGGGAATGGGTCCTGAAACTCGGGAGCCAGCCGGCTGGTCCCTACGTCGATTCCCTCGTAGCTCCTCGCAGGGTCGCGCGGGTCGGCTGCCAGCAGAACGTCCCAGCCTCCATCGAGGAAACAGGCGACGAACCGGTGGCCCGCAGCGTTTTGCGCCAGCAAGGGCCGAACAGGCCAAAGTGCGTAAGTCGCTGCGCCGCCGAGGATTCCCTTGAGAACTGAGCGACGGCCGAGCTGGGGGCCGCAGCAGTGCGTCCCGTGAGCGAGTGAATCGATGTGTTTGCTGTTTCGCTTACTCATGTCCGTTCCTCAGTAGGTCAAGAAGTCCGGGTGAAGCGCCAAGCCGGCACAGACCGCGGTCCAGCGGTCCTGGGCTTGCTCGAAGCGTGCGTCGTCGATCGGGTCGAGGCCTTCCTGCAAGATGTCCAGCCAGGGTTGCAGGCGGCGGTCGGAATCGTCGGTGATGTAGACGCCCAGGAACCGAAGCAGAAGATACCGAAGGTTCTCGCTCGCACGCGAATCGAAGGGGTCGAGGGGGTCGACGCTCACGGCCCTGAGGATCGTTCGAGACTCCGGGTCAGACAGATCGCGATCCTGCTGAACGGCACGGCGGCAGGTCTGTCGAGCACCGTCGCCCGCGAGCTTCGCGAAGCCAACCGACATCTCGCGACCCTCGGCGGTGACCTCGGAGAAGTCGGGGCGCCCGAGCGTCGCGGCGAACTGGTTCTCGTCATCCCAGCGTTGCCCGGTGGCCACGTAGAGCGATGCGAAGAACTGGTCCGCAGTCAACCTTCGTATGCGCTTCGTCTCCGGAACCTCTTCCGGCGAAACGGCACTTCGAGGGTCGGAGTACGGGGCTGCCTCAGTGCTACAGCCTTCGACGGTAACCGCCATCACGATGGCGAGGGCGAGCCCCGCACGGATACTCTTGAACCAGCTCACGGATTCATTCCTTCCTGCACCCAGGTTTGCAACAGCTGCAGCTCGTCTTCGCTCAGGGCGGGCGCAGACGATGCCGGTGGCGGCATCTCGCCGAGCGCGACGCGTTCGAGGGCTAGCGGACCGAGCGCGCGGAAGGCCTCGAAGCTGCCCATGAAAGTCTGGTTTCCGCCCTCTCCGTGGCAGACCGCGCAACTTCGTTCGTAGATCGGGGCGATGTCCGCTTCCCAGGTGACGGTCGGCTCGGAGGGCGGAGGCATGGGGGTCGTCCCAGGATCCTCGCCTTC
>CBDUCC010000560.1:0-2107 GCA_965365555.1 uncultured Myxococcales bacterium
CGGGGTCCGCGGACCCCGGTGGAAACCCGCTCCCCTGCCTGCTAGGACGCCGCCATGCGTTACTCGCGGGCATTCATCCCGACGGTCAAGGAAGTCCCGAAGGAGGCGACGATGCCTTCTCACGTGCTCATGCTCCGCGCGGGCTATGCACGAATGGTCGGGGCCGGCATCTACGAGCTGCTTCCCCTCGGGACTCGAGTGCTGCACAAGATCGAACGCATCATCCGCGAGGAGATGGATGCAGCTGGAGCCCAGGAGCTCCTCATGCCGACCTTCCTTCCAGGTGAGTACTTCAAGGAGTCCGGTCGCTGGGACCTCTACGGTCCGACGCTTCTGCGAATCCAGGATCGGAAGGGAGGCGAGTACCATCTCGCGCCGACCCACGAAGAGATCGTCACGGACTTGGTACGCAGGGAAGTGCGGAGCTACCGACAGCTCCCTCTGAACCTCTACCAGATTCAGCTGAAATACCGGGACGAACCTCGGCCGCGCGCCGGCCTTCTTCGATGCCGTGAATTCATCATGAAGGACGCCTACTCCTTCGACGTCTCGCACGAGGCCGCGCTCGAGAGCTACGAGCACATGCGAGCGACATACCACCGGATCTTCAAACGCCTGGGGCTCGAGTACCGCGTCGTCGAAGCCGACAGTGGGGCCATCGGCGGAAGTCAGAGCGCGGAGTTCCAGGTGCTCGCCCAGACCGGTGAGGACTGGATTGTGGCCTGCGATGCATGTGACTACGCAGCGAACGTCGAGGTCGCTCAGGCCGGCCGCGCCTCTGCGCAAGCGAGTGCGAAAGAGCTCCGCGACTTGCAGAAGGTGGAGACCCCGGGCAAAAAATCGATCGACCAGGTCGTGGAGTTCTTCGGCGACGGCGTAGCGGCAGAACATACGCTGAAGTCGTTGTTGTACGCTGCGGGCGAGGAGATCGTCCTGGCCGTCGTTCGGGGTGACCACGAGATCAACGAGATCGGTCTGGCCCGTCAGCTAGGCGTGGACGAAGTGCTCCTCGCCTCCGACGCGGCCGTCCGAGAGGCTACGGGCACCGAGATCGGTTTCGTCGGACCGGTCGGCTTCGAGGGCCGGATCCTCGCGGACCCCGATGCCGTTCGGGTGGCGAACGCGATCGCCGGGGCCAACGAAACCCCGTACCACTACAAGAACGTGAACCACGGCCGGGACTTCGACGCCGAGGTCGTGCCGATCCGACAGGCGACCTCGGGGGATCCCTGCCCTTCGTGTGGAGGACGCCTCGAGCTCTACCGGGGGATCGAGGGCGGCCACATCTTCGTCCTCGGCACGCACTACACCGACAAGATGAAGGCGACGTTCCTCGATGAGGACGGGAAAAGCCAGTCGATCGTGATGGGCTGCTACGGAATCGGAGTCAGTCGCTTGATCGCAGCCGTGATCGAGCAGCACCACGACGAGCAAGGCATTCGATGGCCCGTTCCAGTCGCACCGTACCAAGTCCTGATCACGCCGATCGGAAAGGATGCCGAGCCACTCGAACGGGCGACGGCGATCTACGAGAGCCTCCGAGCCGACGGCGTGGATGTGCTCCTGGATGACCGCCCGGAGCGCCCTGGCGTGAAGTTCAAGGACGCCGACCTGCTCGGGATCCCGGTCCGGGTCACGGTGGGCGCGAGGGGCTTGGCTCAGGGGACGGTCGAGCTCAAGAAGCGGACGGAGAACGAGTCCTCGAACATCCCGCTCGAAGATACGGTTGAGGCGGTGAAGTCCGCGCTGGCCGAGCTCGAGGGTTGAATGGTGAACGAGGTCGAGGAACGTCATGAGACGCCGAAGTGGCGAACCCTTTCGTTGCTGGCGGCCTTTGCCCTGCTCATCGGAGTAGGTGTGGTCACCGTGCTCCTGCCAGAGCTCGAAGATGACCCAGCCGACTCCGACGCACAGACCGAGGCCGAAGTCCCGCCCGACTCCGCGCAAGAATGAAGCACGCCCGCGCTAATTCCATATAAGGAGGTGTGCAGGCCAAACGATCTTTGCGTACCGACTCACAAATTTGCGATGTTGTGAGTACGGTGAGTAATCGAATCGGCATCGCAATCATCATGGCGGCCGCATTGTTCGGCGCGAAGCCGTTGCC
>CBDUCC010000561.1:0-2104 GCA_965365555.1 uncultured Myxococcales bacterium
CGAGCGCTACGGGGCGGCGGAGATGCGGGATGCGGTGGCCGAAGAGCTCGAGCGCCTGGAGCGGCGCGCCCATCAGGAGGCTGCAAAACGCGGCTGGCGCGTCCTCGGCGCTCAGCGCGTGCGTCGGCTCTTCCCCTATCGGCGCGCAACGAGCTTCGGGCGTCTGCGAAACCGCGCCGATAGGGAGGAACCCCGTTGGACCCGAGCCACTAGGCTAGGCTTGCTTCCACAACCAGGGAGGCGCCATTGACATTGACACGGCCAGTTCCGCTTCCTAACTTAAAAGCGTACGTCCCCTGAGCTGTTGTTTTGTTCTCAAGGCTTCGCCGGCGTATTTTCTATTGAGGTGTATTATGTCTAGAGGGTCACCATGAGGCGAGTCCCGTTATCCGGTCCCTGGATCACACAGAAGGAAATCGACTACGTCACGGACGCGGTCACCAATGCCTGGTACACGAACCACAATCTCTACCAGGAGCGCTTCGAAGAGGCTTTCAAAGCCTACTTCGACGTGCCTTATGCGCTCTGCCTGCCTTCCGGCACCTCGGCGATTCACCTCTCCCTAGCGGCGCTTGGCGTCGGTCCCGGCGACGAAGTCATCGTCCCCGATGTCACCTACATGTCGTCGGCCTCTCCGATTACCTACGTGGGCGCGACCACGGTGTTCGCCGACGTGGACCCCGACACCCTCTGCATCTCGGCCGAGTCCCTCGAAGAGTGCATCACGCCCAAAACAAAGGCAGTCATCGCCGTCGACCTCTATGGCAACCTGCCGGACATGGACGCCGTCCTCGACGTCGCGAAGCGGCATGGAGTCGAGATCGTTGAAGACGCGGTGGAGGCTACCGGCGCGGAATACAAGGGGAAGAAAGCCGGGACGTTCGGCGACTGCGGGGCCTTTGGGTTTCACGGCTCCAAGACGCTCGTGACGGGTGAGGGCGGCATGCTCGTCACGGAGCGGGAGGAGGTCTATCGACGCGCTCAGATCCTGAAGAACCAGGGTCGGGAACCGGGCGAGAAGATGTACCGGAACGCCGAGGTCGCCTTCACCTACAGAATGGGCAACATGCAGGCGGCCCTCGGACTGGCCCAGGTCGAGCGCATGGACCAACTGATCGCCCGCAAGCGCGATCTTTTCGGCTGGTACAAGGAGGAGCTTGCAGGCGTCCCCGGGTTGACTCTGCTTGATGAACCCCCTGAGCAACGGGGCACGTACTGGCTGGTGACGGCGTTCATCAGCGAAGACTACGGCTTCCAGAAGGAACGCTTGGTGGAGCTGCTGAGCGAGTTCAACCTCGATTGCCGGCCGGTCTTCTACCCCCTGAGCTCCCTTCCTGCCTTTGAGCACAGGGAGCAGGCGCAACTAGCGCGCAAGCGCAACCGGGTCAGCTACCAGGTCACTCCCTATGGCATCAACCTTCCGTCCGCGATGAACGTCACCCAAGACGAGGTCCGGCACGTCTGCGATGCCCTGAAGGGCATATTGGCTCAGAGCTCCAGCAGCATCACTTCCGCGTGAGGGGCTTCCGGACGCGAGCATCGAGCTCTTCCCGCGGTGTAATCCGTGAGCAGAACTCGGGCACGTGAGGAGAAAGTACGAATCGCACTCGACGGTATCCGAGGCGAGCTGAGCGTGGCGGAGCAGTGCCGTCGCGGAGGCGTTGCCGCGAACTCGTAACCACGCTCCCGAAGGAGCTTGGGCGCCGCACGGTCCTTCAGACGCCCCTTCTTCCCTCCGACGCTCACCTTGTTGTCGCGGCCAAGGACCTTACGGCCGTCGATGCCGATGCCTCTAAAGCTCGTTTTGTCGATATAGTCTTTCAAGTCGCTGGTAGGAATGCCGATGTCGTAGGTCGCCGCCCATGCCCGCACCAGAAGCCCGGCCTGCCGGCAGCGGTCGATCAGACCGGCGCACAATTGATCGTCTAACGTGGCCAGATCTATCTCGGTCGCCTGCTTGCCCCGATCGTCGAGGAAGTTCCACAGTGTCGTGGCATCGCGTTCGACCACCTCGCACAGACCGTAGCTGATCGCCTCGAGCAGATGGTTGCCGGATGCGAGGCCGTTGGTGCTGACCCGTAAGCAGGCGTTGCGCGGCTGCGCG
>CBDUCC010000562.1:0-2094 GCA_965365555.1 uncultured Myxococcales bacterium
CGTGGTCGTGGCGGCGGGACCGGTGCAGACCCCTCTGCTCTTTCAGAAGAATGCGCTCGCGAACAGCAGCGGGCAGGTCGGCAGAAACTTCGCCTGTCACCCATCGCTCGCCGTCTTCGGCGAACACGATACGAGTGTCTATGCCTGGGTCGGTGCGACGATTTCCGCCCATGCCGGCGACGTAGAGAACCCACTCGGAGGCGGATATCTCCTCGAAGCGGGGATGGTAGGCCCGGTCGTGACGAGCACCTGGGCCGACGGCGGAGTCGGTCGGGAGTACCTGGAGTTCATGCAGAACAGCAAGCGTTTCCAGGCCGCCGTCACCTTGATTCACGATCACAACGTAGGCCGTGTCTACCTCGACGGGGATCGCAAGCGCATCGAATACGATCTCGACGATCGAGACTTCGAATCGCTGCGAGAGGCCCTGCGGGCCACTGCGCGGATTTACTTTGCCGCCGGCGCCAAGCGCGTCTATCTGCCCACCATGTGTCGGACCGTCATCGAGGCCGAGAATCAAGTCGATTCGGTCGTCAACGCCCTACAGAACGGAAAGAATCTCTACCGGCTCACCTCGTACCACCCGCAAGGGACGATGCGTATGGGCGCCGACCCGACGCGAAGCGTGGTCGGGCCGGACGGACGCTGCCACGACCTCGACAACGTCTACGTGCCCGACGCGAGCCTCTTCCCGTCCTCGATCATGGTGAACCCTCAGGTCACCGTGTATGGGCTGGCGAGCTACATCGCCGATGGCATCAAGGCTCGGGCGTAGCGAAGCCTCTGACTACTGGCTCCGCTTCATCTTGGCAAAGCACCAGATGCCGCTGTCCGCTTCGACGAGCCGCCAGCCGTCCGCACCGAAAGCGCTGAACTGTTTGGTCGTCGCGTCGGGCTTCTTCGCCGGTCGAACGCACTTGTACTCCCACTGATGGCCGCCCCATTTTCCATGGTGGCCGCAGTGCGCGCACCCCTTGGCCTTGCCGCAGTGCGGGCAGGCTTTCCCTTGATCGCAGTGCGGGCAGGTCTTCCCAGCAGCGCAGTGCGGACAGTCGCTCGGCGAGGATTTACCGCAGGTTTCGCAAGTCGACTCGTGTGAGTCAGCCAGCGAATGAGTTGGTGCGCCACTGAGAGCGAAAACGAATCCGAGAACGGCGAGCGACGACACGAGAACGAGCAACTTCATGAAGAACCTCCTGAGGAGGGGGAAACTAGCACGGAGGAGGGTCGGGGACCGCCTTTGCCGTTTCGATGAAGCGCTCGACCAGCCGCGGATCCTTTCGACCCGGGGCCGACTCGACCCCCGATGCGACATCGACCCGGAATGGTCGAACGGCGCGAACTGCGTCGGCCACGTTGTCCGGTGTCAGGCCGCCCGCCAGTGTGAGCTTGCGTTCCTTCGCGACCTCGGCGGCGATCGCCCAATCGAAGGTCCGTCCCGTGCCCCCGGGGAGACCTGGCACACTCGCATCGAGCAGGAGCTGTTCGCCGGGGTACCGTCTCGCATCGTCAATCACCGAGCCGTCCTCGACGCCTAGGGCTTTGTACGCGAACGGGAGCAAGGCGTTCACGAACTCGGGCGGCTCTTCCCCATGGAGCTGTGCCCAGCGGATTCCGGTTTCCTCGAGGATCGCCTGCACCCGGCTGAGCTCGAAATCGACGAATACCCCGACCATCTGGGCGCGATCCCCGAAGGAGTCGACGATCGCGCGGGCGGTGTCGAGATCCGTCGATCGCGGCGAACCGGGCCAGAAATTGAGTCCGATCGCATCGGCACCGCGCTCGATACAGCGCGCCGCGTCATCCACCGAAGTGAGCCCGCAGATCTTGACCTGCACCATGATCGGAGGATGGGCTGCGAGCTCTCGCTCGTCCACCGCCGCCCAAAGCGCTTGCGGACCGGAAACCGCCGCTTTAGAACGCGTTCCACTGCGGCCCGGGAAGACGGGCTTTTTGCCCCCCAGGGGATTAGAATCGACGATCGAGCATGGAACCATCCGCCGCCGCGCGCGTTCAGCCGAGTCCGCGTGAAACCTTAGACTCCGTTGTCATTCGCTTTGCCGGCGACTCGGGCGACGGGATGCAGCTCACCGG
>CBDUCC010000563.1:0-2092 GCA_965365555.1 uncultured Myxococcales bacterium
GGCGTCTTCACGACGCTCGTCGTCATCGGCATCTTGGTGGGTGGCGTCGCCGAGATCATTCCGATGGTGATTTCGGTGCCCGAGACGATTCGTACGACGAAGAACGTGCCGTACACGCCGCTCGAGCTCGAAGGGCGCGACGTATTCCTTCGTGAGGGTTGCTACACCTGCCATTCGCAAATGATTCGGCCCTTCACCTGGGAAACCGCGCGGTACGGGGAGGTCTCGTCGATCGATGACTCGATCTTCGACCATCCCTTCCAGTGGGGCTCGCGCCGGATCGGTCCGGACCTGGCTCGCGTCGGCGGCAAGTACGCCGACGTCTGGCACTACAAGCACATGATCAACCCGCGCGAGATCTCGGTCGGGTCGAACATGCCGCCCTACCCGCATCTCGCCAAAGAAACGATCGATTTCGCCGATACGCCGTCGAAGCTTCGCGCAATGCGAACGGTTGGGGTGCCGTACGGTGCGGCCGACATCCAGACCGCCGAGCAGAACGCTCAGACTGCCGCTTCCGCGATCGCTGCGGGCCTAGCGAAGGAAGCCGGAGTCGAGGTCTGTGAAGAGCCGAGAGATGACTGCGAGCTGGTCGTGAACAGCCGGCTGGTTGCTCTCATCGCCTACCTGCAACGACTCGGAAAGGCACCCGAAGCCGAGTCGCTGGCCGCAGCCACCGAGGAGTCGTCACGATGAGCCGCTTCGCATCCGAATTCTTTTCGCAGAGCCCTGCACTGCTCTACCCAGTGCTCGCGCTCATCCTTTTCTTCACCGTGTTTCTACTGGTGGTGGTCCGTGTGATGCGAATGAGCGCATCCGAAGTGGATCACGCCGCACGCATTCCGCTCGAAGAGGAGTTGGAGGTACCCCATGAGTGAGGGCAAGCGAACTGACGAAATCCAAGGCGAGATCCTCCACGTCTACGACGGCATCGAGGAAGCCGACAACAACCTTCCCACCTGGTGGCTGCTCACGTTCTACGGCGCGATCGCCTTCGGCCTGGTCTATTGGTTCTACTATCACGAGTACGGCATCGGGAAGCTCCAGCCGCAGAAATACGCCGAGGCGGTCGCCGCTGCGGAAGCCGAGCGAAGCATCGTGACCGACGAATCACTCGACGCACTGGCGCTCGACGGAACAGCAGTCGCGGCGGGCAAAGAGATCTTCACCGCTCAGTGCTCCGCCTGCCACGACCAGGGCCAGGGCCGAGTCGGCCTCGGCTCCAACCTGACCGACAAGTACTGGGTTTACGGCGGCGCGCCGACCGACATTCACAAGATCGTGACCAACGGCATCGCCGAGAAGGGCATGCCGCCCTGGGCGCCGATCCTCGGCGAGACCGGTGTGAACCAGGTCGTCGCCTACGTGCTCACGATGCGGAACACCAACCTCGAGGGAGGGAAGCCTGTCGAAGAGTACGCGGTCGAGTACGACCCGGATGCCGAGGTTGTCGACGATACGGCTGACCCTAAACAGGCCCCATGACCGCGAAGCTGCCAGTCGTCGAGGAACCCACTAGCTCTCTTCGCTCGGACGGCAGCCGAAACTATGTCCACCCGGCCGATGTACATGGACGGTTCACTCGTCTCCGGTACATCATCTTCGCAGTCCTGATTGCGATCTACGTCCTTTTGCCCTTCGTCAAGATCGGAGGGCATCCGGCGGTGTTCATGGACATCGTGAATCGACGGTTCTACTTGTTCGGCGCGGTCTTCAACGCGCAAGACTTCTGGCTGATGTTTTTCTTGTTGAGCGGCGTCGGCCTCACCTTGCTGACCGTGACCGCGATCAAGGGTCGGCTCTGGTGCGGCTATGCCTGCCCACATACGGTGTTCCTCGAGGGCGTCTTCCGCCGCATCGAGCGCGCCATCGAAGGCCCCCGTGCGCAGCGGCTTCGCAGGAACGCCGCCGGGTTCACCTTCGACAAGTTCTGGCGAAAGACCCTCAAGCACGGGATCTACATCGTGCTGGCGCTGCTGCTCTCGCACGTCTTCATCAGCTACTTCGTGTCACTGCCCTCGCTCGTCGACATGGTGCAGCGAAGCCCGGCGGAGCATCCGACCGCGTTCACCTGGGTGATCGTCATGTCGGG
>CBDUCC010000564.1:0-2087 GCA_965365555.1 uncultured Myxococcales bacterium
CGGTGGCGCTCCGCGCCTTGTCGAAATAGAGGGCGGCCGTCTCCAAATCGCCGGCCGCGAAGGCCCCATAGGCACGCTCGAGCACGACCAGCCGATAGAGCGCCGCAGAGGTCCGCCGGTCGGGATCGCCCTGCTCTGCCGACTCGACCCAGAGCTCGACCAGGGAGTGCTGGAGCGACTCGACGCCTTCACGATTGGCGGCACGGAGAGCGCTGATGACGAGGTAGCGACGGACGTGCGCGTTGTCGATTCGCTTGTAAAGCGCGACGAGCTGTTGCTCGACGGCGTCGACGTTGTCTTCGCTGAGCTGCTGGAGGGCAATCTCGACATCCAGGGCGAGCGCAAGCCGGGTCCCGCCCGGTACGCTGCTTCGGGCCTCGACCAGACGTGCGAGTCGTTCGTCCTCTGGACGGCCTCGCTGAATGAGCTCGACGAAGCGCTTGCTGTGGCGAAGTGCTTCGGTGACCGAGGGTGCGGGGTGGAGCGCCACCTCGCGGAGCCGGTCCAGGCGTGTGTCGTTGTCAGCAAGGAGCCCGTAGAAGCGGTCGAACTCTTGGAACGCCAAGTCGACGACGGTCGGGTCGGTCACGGAGGCGAGGTCGACGGAGCGCAGGAGCTCGGCGGCCGAGGCCTTGTCACCGAGGTCGCCGTAGACGCGGGAAAGAACCACGGCTTTCAACGCCGTCGCATCCACGGAGCCGTCGGTCGGTACCGACTGCAGCGATTCGACGAGCTCCTTCGACTCCCGGATGTACGCCTCGCTGAAGCGCCCGCGCGAGAGCCCGCGGTCCGCGCGACGGTGCTTGGCTAGGTGAATCATGAGCTGCGACCACCAGTCGACTTCTTCCTGGCTGTGAAAGAGCTCGCCGAGCTGCTCGGCGTACTGAATCGCCGCCTCGTACTCCCGCAAATCGAGATGCAGCTTGGTGAGCGCTTTGAGCTGCGCGGAGCGCTCCGGGTCGTCGGGAGCGCTCACGAGTAGATGCTGTCGAAGCACCAGCTCGTTCCAGGGGCTGTGCACGCGGTCGGCTTCACTCGCGATGCGCGCGCGGTCCCAGTCGGCCGGCACCGTTCCGCTCGGCGGCAGCAGGTAGATGTGGATGTTCTCGCCGATGGAGCAGGTGAGCGCCATCGTGGTCTCGCGAATGGACGGATAGTGGCAGTTCCACTGGGCGTTGGTGAGCTGGCGGGGCTTGCCGAACTGGGGAGTCTCGCCCTCGCCCTGGAACGGAACGCGAAAGAGAACGCCGTTGTCTTCGCCGTCGATGACACCGTCCCGGTTCGTGTCGTTCAAGAACTGCGAGAAGTAGAGGTAGGCGCCGTCCGGCGAGAACACCGGATAGCCCGAGACCCCAGGGAGGCTGGCCGCGTAGGCGAGCTCCTCCGCACCGGCAAACGCGCGCCGAACCCGAATGCCCTCGGCGCTGGTCTGGTTCGCGAAGGAGACGCCCACTTCGTCGCGCAGCCGGGAAAGGGGCACGTAGGCGACCCAGCGCTCGTCGGGGGAGATGGCGAGACCGACGACGTTGGCATCGACTCGCTCCTGATGCTTGTCGAAGGCGCCGTCGAGGAGCACGTGGTCGCCATGAAGCTCTTCTCGGAGGAGCACGCCGAGCCGGCCATCGGCCCGCCAGTAGATCTGAAGGTCCGCTTCGTCGCTCGCACGGCAGTCTTGACGGTCGTTTCGCGCCTTGCCGTTGCTCTTGATCCGGCGGCGGCAGGCATCGCCGCGCGAGTCAGTCTCGTACCGAATGTAGGCCACCTCCTCGCCGTCGGGGCTGATGGTTGGCCAGATGATGTCGCCGAACGCCTCGAAGAGCGGCTCGCCGGTCGAGCTCACGGGCGATTGGATGTAGAGGTCGTAGGCGTTGAACTCGTCGGTAACGTAGTAAAGGTAGCGAGCACCGGGACCGAGCACCCCCATGAAATGATTGTGGTCGCCGACGGTGACGCGACGGGGTTGAACAAGCGCTAGCGTGGCCCTGCGCTGGCGCGCTTCGCTCGTGTCTTGGCCCTGGGAGATGGTCGGCGCACTGAGCAGAGCGAGCGAGCCAAGCAGGAGCGCGCCGAGAAGCTGCAGGCGGGGG
>CBDUCC010000565.1:0-2073 GCA_965365555.1 uncultured Myxococcales bacterium
GGCCCCTGAGTACCCGGGGACCGTCGGAGAGGCCTGGGAGCTTTCGGTCGAGCCCGACTTTCCGAGCCGCCTTGCCGATGGTCGGTCGCTCGACGAAGTGCTCCGTGCAGATCCGGAGCTGCTGGGTCGCGAGGCCGCACTCGGCTCGACGGCCCTCCTGGTGAAGCTCGTCGACGCGGCCGATGATCTCTCTCTTCAGATCCACCCGGCCGACGACGACCCCGCACTCGAGCCCGGCCACAGTGGAAAACCGGAAGCTTGGTACATCATCGACGCCGAGCCCGGTGCCGGCTTGTATCTCGGGTTCAAGGAAGCCGTGTCGAGAAGCGATGTGGAGGCCGCCATCGAAAAGGAGGCTCGGCTGGATGAGTTGATGTCCTTTGTCGAGGTAGCCAAAGGCGACCTGTTCGTGATCAACCCTGGAACCGCACATGCCATCGGTCGTGGAGTTCTTCTTTTGGAGCCGCAGCGCGTGACCCCCGGATTGCGGGGCGTAACCTATCGGTACTGGGATTGGAACCGGCGTTATTCGGAAGCGGGAGCTCCGGACCCGGCCGGACATCCAAGGCCACTTCATCTCCAACGAGCTCTGGACGTCACCGACTGGGACGGCCCGAGAGAAGAAGCCTTGGTCGATCGGATTCGATACTCGAGCGGCGCTGCAGCCAGCGGGAACTCGGCGAGTCTCGAGCTGCTCGCAAGCCCGTCGGGACCTCTTCATTCCGATCGATTCATCCTTCGTCGGTTGGCCGGTTCCGGCACCCTCGAAGCTCCGCCCGAGGACCGGCTTCGTTCGATGACGGTGTTGGAAGGCTCGGTGCGAATCCTCGATGAAGAGGGCTCCATCGAGGTCCCACGAGGCCAGACAGCGGCCCTTCCGGCCACCCTTGGCACCGCACGCATCGAGCTCGACCGAGCGCACGCCATCATCTGCGGCTTGGCTTGACGACACCGAAGCCCCGTAAGAGAGTGGCGCGCCGTGCAGGACTTCGCTGCGACGCCTTCGATCTCGATCGTCATTCCCGTGTACAACGAGGAGGCAATCCTTCGCGCCGCCATCGTCGACCTCGTGGACCGGCTGGAAGCGTCACCGCTCTCGTACGAGATCATCCTCGCGGAGAATGGCTCCACCGACCGCACAGCCGAGATCGGAGTTTTCCTATCCGAGCGTTTTCCTCAGATCTGCTGCCGCCACGGCGGCGAGCCAAACTACGGAAAGGCCCTCCGTGATGGGATTCTGCACTCGCGGGGCGAGATCGTCATCTGCGACGAGATCGACCTCTGCGACACGAGCTTCTACCACGAGGCGCTGAGTGCGCTGGGCGACGACTCCGTCGACTTCGTCGTCGGCTCGAAGACCATGGTAGGCGCACGTGACGAGCGACCGGTCTACCGCCGCGCGGGTACCCGCGTCATCAACGGCTTGTTGCGCGCGACGCTTGGCTTTCGCGGTACGGACACACATGGGCTCAAAGCCTTTCGCCGAGTGCGTACGCTACCCATCGTCCGCGAATGCTTGATCGATCGCGACCTGTTCGCTTCCGAGCTGGTCATTCGAGCACAGCGTGCGGGTCTGGGCGTCCGCGAGATTCCCGTTCGCGTGCTCGAGAAGCGTCCACCCTCCATCGGACTGGCAAAGCGGGTCCCCAACGTTCTGAAGAACCTGGCAAAGCTCGTCATCGCGATTCGGATCAAGGGGTGACTCAGAAGCTGGCATCGATATCGATCGACCTCGACGAGGTCCCCCGCTACACCGCCATCCACGGCGTGGCAGAGATCGTTGGCGCGGCGACGCATGCCGTGTACGACCGATGTGTACCTCGCTTGGTCGACTGGCTCGACGGTGAATCGATCCCTGCCACGTTCTTCGCCATCGGCGAAGACCTCGAGCGGACCCGGAATGCGGAGACTGTGGCAGGTCTTCACCACCGCGGTCACGAGGTCGCCAATCATTCGTACCATCACCACTACGACCTAGTGCGACGATCCGAGGCCGAGCTTCGGCAGGAGGTCGAGCGAGGCGCCGCGACTTCCACAACTTCAACGTAGTCCTGCGCGACAATCCAGCCTACC
>CBDUCC010000566.1:0-2068 GCA_965365555.1 uncultured Myxococcales bacterium
CTCGGCATTTTGCGCAGTTCGAATGCCACGGAGGATCTCGACGCAGAGAGCCAGTAGCGGGTAACGCACGGCCGCACGGAAGTTGTATTGATTCTGAGGAATGGCGATCGAGCCCTCGGAAATTCCCTCGAGTACGTCGAGCTGCCCTCCGAGTAGCTGCTGGGCGGCCGGGTCCTGAACCTGCGGGAGGACCTGCCGGGCCGCGTCGAAGTCGACCGGGATCGAGGCCAGTGGCGCGTTGTTAATCGGGCTCAGGCGAGTGTAGCGCGCTCGGAGGTCGAACTCTGGGATGGCTGCCGCCCGTACCTCCTGCGTCGTCGCGACCGCTTGGTCGATGCGCCGATCCGCGGCCGCCACCAGGTGCACGGTCCGGGCCGAACGCTTCGCGATCTTCGCGATCGACCAGGGAACGCCTGGCTCCGAGAGCACGCGCTCGAGGTCGAGGCGGTCCGGGACGGCATCGGCGGCGAGCGGAGGCTTAGCGGCCGCCGCTTCGGGCGTCTGGGTCTGGCTCTGCGCGACTGAAAGCGGCAGAACGAGCAGGCACACGAACGGGGAGATTTCTCGAATCATTCTGCAGGCTCCAGGACCAAACCATCGGCTGGTTCCAGCTCTCTGCGGCCTTGCTCCCAGTTGCTGACCGGACGGCGCCGGGTGACGAGGAGGAATGAAGCGGGAACGAAGTAGAACGAGATGATGGTGGATAGAAGAACGCCCCCGGCGATTCCGGTTGCGAAGGGAGGCCAAAAGCCGCCGGGGGACAGGATGAGGGGAAGGAATCCGCCAAACGTGGTGATGGTGGTGGACACGATGTGGCGGCTGGTTTCCCCCAAGACGACCTCGCGGATCGCTTCGGGCGAGCCAGCGACCGAGTCGCGGTCCGCACGAAGTGCCGAGTTGATCACGATGGCGGCGTTGATCGCGACGCCAACCAGACCGATGAGCCCGATCATCCCTTGGAAGCCGAGCGGATAACCGAACAACGCAATGCTCAGAAGGCCGAGACCCATCGACTGAATCGCGACGGCGAAGACCACTGCGCCAAGCCGGAAGCTGTTAAGGCTGAGGGATACGAACGCCACCATGAGCAACACCAACACCGGCACGTAGGCGAAGAGGTTCGTCATCGCGTCACTGCGCTCCGCGGCGTCGCCGCCGACCTCGATTCGATAGCCGGGCGGCGTCTCGATCGGATCCGTCTCGAGCACGTCACGAAGGCCGTTGAAGGCGGTCTCCGGGTAGACGCCGCTCGTGGTGTACCCGCGAACGACGTTGACGCGCCTGCCGTTGCGATGCGGGATGCCGTCGAGCGTCGGCCGCAGCTCGAGGTCTACGAGCGTTTCGAGCGGAATCCCGGGGAAGCCCTCGGGCTCGATCATCGGGCCTCGGCCGTTTCGAGCGAGCAGGGGAGTCGAGCCGATCTGATCGAGGGTCGATCGTGTCTCCTCGGAGACTCGAACCTTGACCGGGATCTCTTCGTTGCCCTCGAGAATCGAACCTCCCGGGACGCCTTCGAGCCGGTAGTTCAGTTGGGCCGCGACATCGACGAGACCAAGGCCGGCGAGACTCGCCTGATTCTCGTCGGCCTTCAGCCAGATCTTCGGCGATGTGGCCGTGAGCGTCGAGATTGAATGGATGATCGTCGGCACACGGGACATGCGTTCGCGAAGTTGTTCGCCGAGCTCTCGAAGGGTCGAGAGCCGAGGCCCGTAGATTCGAAGCTCGACCGGAGCGTCGACCGGCGGGCCTTGGAGCAACTCACGAAGCAGAATCTGCGCGTTCGGCACCGCTTCATCGAGCTCGCGCTGAAGCTTCGGCATCAACTCCTGCACGGCCGTCACCGAGCTCGCGAGAACCTGGGCCTGCGCGTAGCTTGGGTTGCCGTCCTGGTCCTGCTTGAGGTTGTAGTAGAACGGAGGTGCGCTGGTTCCAATGAACCAGGTGATCCCGAGGATGTCTTCGCTCTGACGAAGCAGTGCGTCCACCTTCGCGGTCGCCCGTGCCGTCTCCTCGATGGAGGCCTGCTGAGGAAGCCGCATCTCGATGTGGAACTGGTCGCGATCGGCGG
>CBDUCC010000567.1:0-2067 GCA_965365555.1 uncultured Myxococcales bacterium
GCCGTTCACGGTTGAGGAAATGGGCAATTACGAAGAGCCGTGGGCGGCAGCTTTCATGCCCGGCACCAACCTGCTCTTCATTACCGGCAAGAAAGGGCAGGTCTGGTTCAAGGATGTCGAGAACGGCCGCATGGGTTCGATCGAAAGCGGGCTGCCCGAAGTCGATTATGGTGGCCAGGGCGGACTGGGTGACATTGCCTTCGGTCCTGACTGGGATGAAGGGCAGACCAGCGGCGGCACGCTTTACCTCAGCTTCGCAGAGGCCGGTGACGGCGATACGCGCGGCGCGGCAGTGGGGCGCGGGACGCTTATTTGCGAACAGGGCGATAGCTGCCAGCTCCAAGGCTTCCAAGTGCTGTGGCGCCAGGACAAGACGACCGGACGAGGCCATTATTCGCATCGCATCCATTTCTCGCCCGATGGCGAGCATATGTTCGTCACCTCGGGCGACCGGCAGAAGCTGGAGCCCGCGCAGGACGCGCTCGGTGTGGCGTACCAAACCCTGCTCGGCTCGCTTGGGCGTGCCGACTCATTCGCGGCCGAGGCTTGGCTGGAGCTCGGCCGGCTCGCTCCAAGCGATGCGCTTCGCGCCGGCACCCTGCTCCAGGCGATGCGCGAGACTCGAATCGCCCAAGGAGAGTCGTCGATGGACGACCTCTTCATCGCGGCGCAGCAGCACCGTGACCTCGCGTCGGAGCACCCCGAGGCAGCGATCGCCCTCGACGAGGTCCTCGCTCCCGGCGACGACGCCGAGCTTCGAGCGTCGACCCTTGCCTGGAAGCTGAGCCACAGCCGCGACGTCGGGCGGGGTGCGCTCGTGGGGGCTCATTGCCGTGCGCTCGTCGAAGCGGAACGCGGCGAAGAGGCCGTGGCCTTGCTGAGCAGCGCCATCGACGAGCGACCCGATGACCTTTCACTCTGGGAAACCCTTCGGGGCGCGGCCCGCCAGACCGAGCAATGGCCCTTGGTCGCGCAGGCCTGCGAGCGACTGGCTGGATTTGTGGAGGGCAGCCTGCGGGCCGACCTGCTCGAGGAAGCGGGCGCAGTGAGGCTCGACCACCTTGGACAGCAGGCACAGGCCGAAGACGCGTTTCGGTCGGCTCTGGAAGCGGAACCGGGTCGCACATGGGCGTTCCGTCGACTGCATGAGCTTCTGACCGAACAAGAGGATGCCGAAGCACTCGAAGCGCTCGTCTCGGAGCGACTCCGATCCGGGGGGCCGAAAGAACGGCCCGAGCTGCTCTACGAACGCGCACGGCTGCTTCGGGGGTTCAGCGATCGACCCGGTGCGCTCGAGGTCCTCGACGAGCTCTTCGGCGCCGAGCCCGAGCACGCCGGAGCACTCGCGCTCGCCGCCGAGGTCTATGTCTCGCTCGAGCAGTGGGACGACGCCGTCAACTGTTTGCAGCGGCTGTCACGCTCCGAGATCACCGATGACCAAAGGCGCATCGCGCTCCTCGGCGCTGCTGACTTTCTCGAGAACCGGCTGAATCGACCCGAGGATGCGCTCCTCGAGCTCGAGGCGGTGGACGCCCTAGGTCTCGCGGACGTCGACACCCGACTCCGGATCGGATCGCTTGCAGAGCGGCTCGGGCGTCCGGACGCCGCCATCGAAGCCTACCGCCAGGTGCTCCGTGAAACGCCAGAATGCGAGCCGGCGGTCAACCGCCTGGTCGAGCTCGAGGACGGGGACGAACGCAAGGCCGTCGCCGCCAGCTACGAAGCGACGCTCTGGCGCCGTATGCAGGCCGTCGGACTCGACCTGCCGTTGCTCGCATCGATTCGCGGCGCAGCTGCCTGGCAGGGGGCAGTCGAGCGTGGGGCGGCAGTCGCTGCCGTCGAGGAGGTTCTGCGGCACGACTTGCAGACGAGCGCCGAGCGCGCCGACAGGGAGCAGGGGTGTGCCGCCGCTCGGGCAGACGACCGGCAGCCGCGTTCCGCACTGGACGCCGAAGGTTTCCGCCTATCACTTGCCAGCGTCGACAAGTAACCCCAAGATCGACAGGAGCGGAAGGAAGCGATTTGTGCCAACCGAACGAGCCGACGTCGGTGATGACGTTTACGCCG
>CBDUCC010000568.1:0-2061 GCA_965365555.1 uncultured Myxococcales bacterium
GCGCGGGTCGCCTCGCGCTGCGTCTCGTCGAGCTCGAAGACGCCGGCAATCTTGTGGGTCGCCCACTTTGCGCCGAGGTTCTGGAGCACGCCGGTGCAGCCCGGTGCGAGGGCGAACGTGCCGATGAGCAACAGCCAGACCGCCCGCCGCGAGCGGTGTGGCGCCTCCCCGCGCACCGTACTCCCCTTCGCCCCACATGGCGCCGATGCCGAGCCCGAGCATGGGCCCCTTGATGCCGATACCTTCCAAGGTCACCGGAACGATGACGTGGCCCGCGCGGGCGTCGAGACCGATCCAGAACTCCTTGCGCAATCGCCAGTAGAGGAGCGCGCGCAGGTAGCCACTCATGACGAAATCGTCTCGGGCGCCGACACGCCCCCACCCCAAGTCGAACATGGCCCCCGCGCCGAACCAACGATCGGGGTCGCCGCTGCCCCAAAGCGCGCCCACGGCGCCGCCAGCAGTTCGCATGTCGAGCTCGCCGGACGCCGAAGTGCGGCTCCCGAACCTAGCGAAGCCTTCTCCGGCCAGATGCACGCACTTGTCCGACGGCCGCCAGACCGCACCGGTGGCAAAGCCCATGAGCACCGCGTCTGCGTTTGGATAGATACGGGTGCTCGAGAACAAGTCCACGAACAAGCCGGGAGCTTCCCCTCGCTTGCAGCTCTCTTCGGCGTACGCCCCGCTCGGGGCTGCCAGCAAGACGAGCCCTGCGGCAATGAGCGTGAGACCCAGGAGGCGATGTGTCTGACTGGCGTTCACGACAAGAACCTCCAGAAGAACGCGCTGAGCTGCGTGCCAAACAGGGTCATCAGCAGGGTGAAAGGCAAGACGCCCACGATGGTCCCCAAGAGAAACGGGCGGAATCGCACGCGTGAAATCCCAAGCGCGAACTGCAGCGCCGGCGTGGTGTAGAAGACCAACCGAAGTAGCGTGACCACGCGGAAGCCGTCCTGCGCGAGCCGGTCATCGAGCCTGCGAATGCGGGCAGGCGCACGTCCCTGAGCCCAGTCTCGCGCGACGAAGCGCGCGAACCCAAATGCGACGACCGAGGCCAGCACGGCGCCGATCCAGCTCAACAAGACGGCATGGACCGGGCCCCAGATCAACGGCGCACCGAGCAGAAAGAAGACCGAGCGCACGCCGAGGGGCTGCAACAAGGCGTAGAGGGCGACGAAGAACAGGCCTCCCCAGGCGCCCGAGCCCCGAATCCAGGTCTGCACGGCGTCGGCATCGATCGCCTCCCGGGCCCCGCTCGTGTAGAGCCACAGAATGGCCGCCAAGAGAGCCATGAGAAGCCCGAGCTTGAACGCCATGGACACAGCTCACTCCCCCTGGCTGAGCTCGTCGAGCTGGCCGAGCAGTCGGGTCACCAACTGGGAATCGACTCGGTGCGCGGTCTCGGGCGCGCTCCGAAGAGACACCACCATCGAGCCGAAGTTCTTGCCGAACCGCTCGCAGTTCGGGCAGCCGAGGAGGTGTTCTTCGACCTGCTTGATGTCGGCAGCGTCGAGCTCCCCATCGATGTAGTCACTCAGCCGCGCGAGCACCTCCGAACACCGGAGACCGGCAACGGTTCTCTCGATCATGACTGACCTCCTTCTGGGACAGGATCGTCCTCCGGCACGAGGCCGCGCAGAGCCACCGCCAGCCGAAGGCGCGCTCTGTGAAGCCGACTCTTGAGGGCGCGCTCCCCGATTCCCAACACCTCCGCAGCCTCCGACCCGCGAAGCCCCTCGAGCTCTCGGAGAATGAGCACCTCTCGGTCGTCGGCGGAGAGCATCGAGAGCGCCTTTCGAACCGCGCCCTTTCGTTCTGCGGCGATCGCGATGGCTTCGGGGTCCTCACTCCCCCACCCCGCATCGAGGCCGAGTTCCATCAGGGGCTCCTCGACGAGCTCTTCGCGCCGGGTCTTCCCGTGAAGCCGGAACGCCGTATTGCGAGCGATCGTGAGGAGCCAAGTCCGCGCCGAAGCGTCGCCCCGAAAGCTCGCTGCATGCTGATACACGTTCAGGAACGTCTGCTGCATGGCATCCTCGGCCGTCGCAGGATCGCTCACCG
>CBDUCC010000569.1:0-2055 GCA_965365555.1 uncultured Myxococcales bacterium
GGCAGTGGGCACGCTGAGGAGAGCGAACACGCCGAACACGAGCGCGCCGATGAGCTGGGCCCCGTAGGAGCGCGCTCGCTTCAGCACTCCTTCTGCGTCCATGCTCCGTCCTTTTCAATCCAGGTGCCGCAGCGGACTTGCTCGAGGTGCACCGAGCGCCAGGCGTCCCGGGCCGCAGCGGCGGAGTGGCCCTCGGCTTGGCTCGCGAGATACTCCCAGACCTGACGCCGATGCAGGTTGTTGCGGCTCGCCGCGCGCAGAATCTCGCTCACCTCGACGCTCTGGTCGCAATGGTCAGGGATGTATTGGAGAAGTCCGTCCTCGCCTTCGCCGAGGCAGCCGCTCACGAGCATCGCATCGATGAACTGTGCATCGCTTTCGGAGACCGCGAAGAGGTCGAGGTCATGGCCCGCCGCAGAGAGTCCGGCCTTCGAGACGATTTCGTTGCCAGAGACCGGACTCGGCCCCGGCTCGAGCACGGCATCGGTCCCCTGAAACTGAAGCTCGGGGTACTCGCCCGAGGCCTGCACCTCGAGCGCAGTGCGGTTGTCGACGACAGCGATGGGCGCGGTCTTGATGCAGCCCGGGCCAGCGAGGAGCAGAACGAGGGATGGGACGAGTGCAGTGCGTCTCATGGTCGACTCTCGGGAGCCTGGCTGACCTCGGTGACCGTGTTCGGGGGGGACGCCTCGGGCTCGGCGGGGGCCGCATCGTAGCTCAGGTTGGGAGAAACAATGCGCTCGATGTAGGGCTGCACGTACTGCTCGAGGAAGGGTGTCACCGGAATGCCTTTGATTTCATCGATGCGGACGGCGCCGGCCAACCCGCCGAGGTCGATTTTGGCGTTCATTAGGCCTTCGTCGAGCTTCACGAGCACGAACTTCGGATAGCCGAACTTCAGACCGAGGCGAACGCGGTTGAGGTCCTCGTCCTCGTGATAGGGGTCGAGCGTGTCGATGATTTCGTAGAGGTGGTCCTTGCTGATCCGGACGATCTGGGCCTTGCCCTCGACGATGAGCGTGGTCGGTACGAAAGTCATGGCGAGGTTGGCGTCGAGCACGCCCTTGCTGTCTTCGACACGGACGCCGGTGAGGTGACCTCGGAAGAGGACAAGCGGGTCGTCGCGGCCGAGGTCGGCGCGGAACTGGCCGGTGACGTAGCCACTGCGGTAGGCCGCATGGATCTGGTCCATCGCAAGCGTCGAGCCACTGATGTGGAGGTTCGCGGCGACGGGACCGATCACTTCTTCGCCAAGTTGCACCTGATTCACGCTCAGAAAGCTCTCGCGAGTGGTGAACGGGTACAAGTCGAAGAAGCGCTTCTGCGCAATCGCGTTGTCGGTCCTGGCGGGCACCATGAAGAACTCCGGCGCCGTACCGAACTCTTGGTCGATGGGAATCGAGGCGTCGAGGTCGTCGACGAGAAGGCCATAGTCGGAAAGCTCGAGCATCAGGTCGCGGATCTCGGTGCGTGCGATGACGCGGTAGGTGTTGAGATCTCCGGACTCGACGGTGAATGGGATCCGGAGCGAGCCACCGCTCTTGACGCGCTCGGTGCTCTGCCAGGGGCTGAAGTCTTGCTCGAAGGTGCCGGTGACGGTGGCCGCCTCGCGGCCGTACATCGAGGCTACCTCCGGGCAGCCGAGCGTGCCCCGGTTGCAGACCTCGGTCGGGCGAATCGCATCGCGCCAGCCCTCATACGCACCTCGTGCCTCGAGTTTGGTGCCACCGGCTGCGTTGTGCAGATACGCGCGGTGAAGCGCGAACACTTGCGTATCATCGGCATCGAGCTCGGCACCAAAGGAAACCTCACGAATGGGATATTGGCGCAGAAACCGCTGATCGAGGTGGTCAAAGCTGCCCTTGGTCTTGACCGTGAACGAGGGCGCGCCGTGAAGCGCGGCGTAGGCGATGTCGAGCTCTTGATCGTAGCCGTGGAGCGCCATCGGCTTCTCGACGTCTCCGAAGCGGAGCTCCGCGACAGAGAGGCTGGCGTCGAGTGTTCCGCGGCCGGGAGCCTCGTGCGAAGAAGCCGTCTCGAACCGCAGGCCCTGCG
>CBDUCC010000570.1:0-2034 GCA_965365555.1 uncultured Myxococcales bacterium
CTCGACGACGCGACGCAAGCGTCGTGAGGAGAAGACGGGCGCAAGCCATGATCCGATCGTCTGGGTGGAGGCGGAGGGCAGCCAGGTCCGCGATGCCGACGGGAACCGCTACGTCGACCTCACCTCCGGCTTCGGAGTGGCATTCGTGGGTCATCGGCGGCCCGAGGTCGTGGATGCGATCAAAGGGCAGGCGGATCGCCTGCTTCACGCGTTGGGGGACCTGCACCCCTCGGACGTGAAGATCGAGCTCCTTGAACGTCTTTGCGCGCTGTCTCCTTGGCCTGGCGGGCGGGCGATGCTGTCACTCGGCGGAGCCGACGCGGTGACCTCGGCGCTCAAGACCGCGGTACTGGCCACCGGGAAGCCGGGGGTGATCGCGTTCGCGGGAAGCTACCATGGGCTCACCTACGGCCCGCTCGCGGTCTCCGGATACGCGGAACGCTTTCGCGCCCCGTTCATCGCTCAGCTCCAGGGGAACGTGAGCTTTGCGCCCTGGCCAGCGGCACAGACGGATTTGGGCGCGGCGATCGCAGCGGTGGAGGCCCTCGACTGGCGCGCAGTCGGCGCGGTGATCGTCGAGCCCATCCAGGGGCGCGCAGGGGTACGTTTTCCACCCTCCGGTTTCCTCTCCGCACTCAGCGCTCTTTGCCAGAGCCGAGGAGCCCTGTTGATCGTCGATGAGATCTTCACCGGCCTCGGACGCTGCGGAGCCTGGTGGCGCTCGGTCGACGACGGCGCTTCGCCAGACCTCATCTGCGCCGGCAAAGCCCTCGGCGGCGGTCTTCCGGTCAGCGCCTGCATCGGTCGTGAAGAGGTCATGCAAGCCTGGGGTGATCCCGATCGCGAGGCCATCCACACCGGGACGTTCTATGGCGACCCGTTGGGTGCCGCCGCCGCGTTAGCGACACTCGAACTCATCGAACGAGAGAACCTGCTCGCTCGCGCAGCCGAGCTCGGCGAGCGTTTCGCCAAGGCGCTGCGGGCAGCGGAGCTTTCGCAGATGCGAGAGCTTCGTCATGCAGGACTCATGTTCGGCGTGCAGCTCGAAGGGGAGGCACGCGCGCTCTCGGTGACACGCGCACTTCTGGAGCGGGGATATCTGGTGCTGCCGGCGGGCCCGCGCGCCGACGTCATCCAGCTCGCGCCTCCGGTGACGCTCAGCGATCGGCAAGTGAATGGCTTCGTCGAGGCGCTTCGTGAGGCATCAGTCGTGCCATGAAGGAACGGGACGAATTCCGGCGCCGGATCATGGACGTGATCGGGCGATTCGAAGCCGGGGATCCGATCGATGCGGGCGAGCGCGACAACCTCATCGAGGAGCTCGCGTCCTGGCAGGCCCGGAGGATCCCCGAGTACGGCCGGCTCACGCGGCGAGGCGGATGGCCGCCGGCGCTCCCTACCGACGTCTTCCGGTTTCGACGGATCGCAGCACACCCGCCGAGCGAGGATGTCCGCGTGTTCTTGAGCTCGGGGACGACCTCGGCGGAGCGAAGTGTCCACGCCTACAGGGACCTCGTGCTTTACGATCGAGCCGCGCGAGCGGCTGCCAAAGAGATGCTGTTCCCCGACGTCGAGTCGATGGACCTCGTGATGCTCGCACCGCCGGAGCTCGAGGCGCCAGACTCCTCGCTCGACTACATGCTCGCACGTTTCTCCGAGTGGTTCGGAGCGCGGGCGACCTGGGTGTGGCGCGACGGTGGCCTCGATCTGGATCATCTCGACCAGACGTTGCGGGCTGCCGAAACCTCGGGCCGACCCCTGGCACTTCTCGGCACTTCGTTCGCCTTCGTCCACGCCGAAGACGGCTTGGAGAAACGCCGCTTCGCTCTGCCGGAAGGCAGCCGGGTGATGCAGACCGGCGGCTACAAGGGGCGTTCGAGGGAAGTGGACCCCAAGCTTCTGCTCCGGGCCATCAGCGAGCGATACGGCATCGACGAGGCCTTCGTAATCAACGAATTCGGCGCTACTGAGCTTAGCTCTCAGATGTACGAGACGACCTTGCGAGACCGGATCCGGGGCTCGGCGGGCTCCCGC
>CBDUCC010000571.1:0-2002 GCA_965365555.1 uncultured Myxococcales bacterium
GGCAAGCTCCGACAAAGCCCGGACCTGCCGCTTTTGCTCTATCACATCAAGCCGATGTTCGAGGCGCGCGTCCATCGAGAGCTCGCCGGCATACGCGGACGAAACCTTCAGATTTTGGAGCTCTACGAAGAATTCCTTCTTTGAGCTCTTCTAGTACTTGGCGACGAAGATCGATGGCTGTATGTTCAAAGGGTGAGTGGCGTTGCCCGACAAAGGGTTCTTCCTTTTCGCAACAACACTTGCCGCGGACGGCGGTTGGGTACGGTTCCCCGCACTGGTGCGAACTCCCTCGGGAGACTCGCTGTCGTGAAGCGGCTTGCGACAAGCGCAGGTCAAACCACCAAGGAACGCTCCACGCGGTCTGGGCAACGGTGCCCAGAGACCCAAGAGCGCCGGCATTGCCGGGGGAGGAAAGTACGTATGGACACCAGTTGTAGAATCGGACTCTCACCGGAGGTGCGGGCGAGTTAGCCCTTGGGCAACTCCCCCCTTGGTGGGAGTCCTGATCCACGAAGGCCGGCGCCGTGATGGTGCCGGCCTTTGCTTTTAACTGGCCTACTGCACGCCCGCCTCGTCGAACTCGAGGACCTGGGTCTTGAAGAAACGCACGATCACGTAGAGCAGCAGCCCGAGCGGGCCGAACAACAGGGTGCCGATCAAGCAAGGGAGGACCCAGGCATGCGGGATCCCGCGCCGAATCGCGTCCCGCGACTCCCAGGCGCCGATGAAGAGATCGAAGATTAGGTAGTGAATCCAGCCCGCCACCACGAGGTGGGGCACGGAGAAGCCCACCATCACACCGTACAGCGTCCGGAAGTTCATCTCCTGCGGCGTCGAGCCGTATCCGAACAGCAGGTAGGCGTAGATCGGCGCGAACAGCAAAACCACGACTGGGCCGTGCACGAGTCGCCGTGTCCAGGACGAGCGAGGCATGACGAACAAAAGCAACCAGAACGGAAGCACGAGGTAGTTGGCGGCTTTGAACAATGTCTCGAGCGGCATCGGCTATCCTTGGGTTGCCCGGAGAGTTGCGCGCATCGTTCCTCTCGGTCAATCGCTATCGGACCCGCACGAGGAGCCTCATGAGAAGCCTTGCCCGCCCACTCCGCAACCCTCACGGCGCAGCCATCGCCGCCTTGCTGTTGGCAAGTCTTGGCCTGAGCGCATGCGGAAGCGACAGCTCGAGCGAGTCCGGCGTCGAGCCCAGGGACTGCGACTACGGCAGCACCTACGACGCGATTCAGGCCACCATCTTCGAGGCGAAGGGGTGCACCACCCGCGCCTGTCATGGCGAGTCCGCGCTCGGCGCGCTCGACCTTCGTGCCGAGGGCTCGTTCGAAGCGCTCGTCCGGCAAGCCAGCGACATCGATCCCTTCGTCCAGCGCGTGCAGCCCGGCGACCAGGACCTGAGCCTTCTCTATCTGAAGCTCGCGGCCGCCACGAACGGGACCGAGCTCGAGGGCCTCGGCCAGGCGATGCCCATCACCGGCGCGCCCATCGAAGACGAGGAGCTCGACGCCATCCGGCTCTGGATTCGCGGAGGCGCGCCACGCGACGCGATCGTCGGAGGCACCCTCGAGAAGCTCGGATGCGACGGAGTGTTCGATCCGGACCCGAACAAGATCGACCCCTTGCCGCCGCCTGCCGACCAAGACGGTGTTCAGCTCTACGCCGGCGCCTGGGAGCTCGATGCGGAGTCCGAGGACGAGGTGTGCTTCGCCACCTATTACGACTTCAGCGAGAGCGTTCCACCGGAGTTTCAGGTCGACTGTCCGGAGTACGGTGAGGGTCGCAAGTGCTTCGCCTTTCGACGCAACGAGCTAGCGCAAGACGGCCAGTCGCATCACAGCATCATCAACGTGTACCTCCCCGAGTCGGACCCGAACGGAGACGACTGGGGCCCTTGGGAGTGCCTCGGCGGTGACAAGGACGGTGAGTCCTGCGACCCAACGGCCGCAAATCCCGGTGGCGAACGCAGCCAGTGTGCCACCCCAGCGGTCAC
>CBDUCC010000572.1:0-1997 GCA_965365555.1 uncultured Myxococcales bacterium
GCACCCAACCGAGGCGAGGAGGCGAAGCCACTTCGAAAGGTGGCGAGCGGCGGGGAGCTGTCACGAGCCATGCTAGCGATCAAGCGCGTGCTCGCAGGCCTCGGACCGGCGAGCCTCTACGTGTTCGACGAAGTCGACGCAGGCGTCGGAGGCGCGGTCGCCGAAGTGATAGGCCAGAAGATCCACGAGGTGGCCAAGCACAGCCAGGTCCTGTGCATCACGCACCTTCCGCAGATCTCCGCATATGCGGACGCGCACTACCGGGTTCACAAAGAGGTGGTGGGCGAGCGCACGAGAAGCGACATCCGTCTGCTCTCCGACACTGAACGCCTCGAGGAGATCGCGCGGATGCTCGGAGGGGTCACGGTCACCGACCAGGCCCGAGCCGCCGCCAGAGCCCTTCTCAGGAGCGCCGCGACCTAGCCAGGTTCGTGAACGCCAGGGGCTCAGTCCAACTTCTTCGGCCCGACCAGCGTCTTCAGCGACCCCGTCACCACGACCTCCCCGCTGGGGTCTTTCAGGGTGACCGGCACTTCGTACTCGCGCCTGGCATTCGACTGGATGGGCGGGATGCGGCACTCGCCCGTAATCGTTCCCCGGGCCTTCTTCCGGTAGTCGAGGCTCATGCCGGCGACGATGAAGCGGGCGTCATCGGGCAGCGAGTATGCGAGCGCGATATTGCCGGTGAGCTCCACCACGTTCGCAAGCGCGACCGCATGGACGCAGGAGAGGTGGTTTCGGACCGCACGGCGATCCGCCAAGGTGACCGTCGCGTACCCGTCTCCGAGCTCTCGCACGACGGCGCAGCTGGTGGAGGTGTCAGGAGCACACCTGCCGATGAGGTGGCTGAAGAGGTGCTTGCCACCGGGCAACGGGCTCAACCGATCCCAGGCACTGCGGACGACGTTGGTTTTCGACTCGGTGGTCAGCGCCTCGGCACGAAGAAAGGTGTTCACAGCCATTTCGGAAAAATACCCCGAAGCGGTCGCGGCGCCAATGTCCATTCCTGCCACTACGCCGGGCGGGATTATTCGACGGAGCTGAGCGTAACGGCGGAGGGCGTCGTTCGTACGCACCGGTACAACCTCTCCTTCATTTCAACCTCCCTGCCTGGCCCCGTCGGTCTCACCAACTCTCGGTCGCCAGGCAGGGACTTCTAACGCTCAGGCGCTGATCAGCCGGCCGAGCCTGGTGAGGCTCTCCTCAGTCCCACCAAGCGTGAACTCGAGATGCTTCGAGGTCATGAAGTAGCGGTACAGGGGGTAATCGCGGTCGAAGCCCATCCCGCCGTGAACGTGCTGCGCGGCGGCGACCACACGAGCGCCGGCCTCCGAGGCGAAGAACTTGGCGACCGCGAGCTCTTTGGCGGCGTCGAGGCCTTCGTCGAGGCGCCAGCAGGCCTGCCACATCGAGGAGCGGATCGCCTGAACGTCGATGTACGCGTCCCCGACCCGCTGGGTCACGCCCTGAAACACACCGATCGGCACACCGAACTGCTTGCGCTCGCCCGAGTACTTGGCGGTCATGAAGAGTGCCTGCTCGGTGATGCCGAGCTCGACGGCGCAGATACCGAGTGTAGTGCGATCCAGCAAGTAGCGGAGGACCTCGGCTCCGCGTTCGGGTCCGCCCAGTACGTCGGCTCCGGTCACCGCCGCGTTCTCGAGCTCGAGCCACCAAAGGGGCTGCCCGTTCGTGCCACGCTGCTCGGCAAGACGAACCCCGGCCGTCTTGGGGTCGACGAGAAGCACGATCGGCTTCCCCGCATCGGTCCGTGCACAGATGAGGATGCGGTCCGCCAGATCGACATACGACAGATTGCTGAACCTTCCAGAGACGCGGAAGCCCTCGCCCTCGGACTTGGCGGTCGCAGAGGGCCGCATCAGATCACGGCTACCCGCATCGACCAAAGCGGGCGTGACGATGATCCGCCCTTGCGCGATGCCGCCGAGGAAGCGGTCCTTCTGCTCGGCCGTGCCGAACTCGGCGAGGTGAAGAGC
>CBDUCC010000573.1:0-1996 GCA_965365555.1 uncultured Myxococcales bacterium
GTAGTGATGATGACGACGACGATTCATCCACTATTTCGTCGCTAACTTCTTGTTCTTCTACGGACGAGTAGAGAGAGAGAGAGAGAGAGAGCCTACTCTAGTAGAGAGCTCGAGTGCCATGTAGGTAACGCCCTCGATCCGGCCAAAATCGATCACGCCGACGATGTTTCTGTGACGAAGCTGACCCGCCAGGCGCGCCTCTCGCTCGAATAATTCGAGGAAATCGCGCTTGTCGCGAAAGAAGGGCTGAACCAGCTTGAGACAGACCCGCTGCTCGAAGTCTCCAGGTCCTCGACGTACCGCTTCATACGCCTCTGCCATCCCGCCTACGCCGAGCCGGCGAACCAACTCGTAGGGTCCGAAACGCCGAGAGGTCGGCTCGCCAAGCGGTCTGTTCGAGCGTGCCTTCGCCATGGGTCCAAGACCGCGCTGTGGTCGCATCCCGGTCGCGAGGTGCGACGGGGCAAGTGTACGGCGAAACCGCTCTGCGGGATAGATCTCGCGACGGCAGGAACCGCGGCGACCTGAGGGGCTTCCATCCTGCGTCGCTGACGCCACTCGTCGAAAAAGACGACGTTCGTCGTCATTTTCGGCGCGACGAAGCCTCGATCCGGCGAACATCGCTACGGTTTCTGCGTTGGCACACGACGTGCTCCATGGAACGGCATGCGCTCTCAACCGCGCACCACTGCTCAAGGAAGAGGAAACATCATGAACGCCATTGCCGACGCCAACCACATCATCGCGAAAGCCAAGCAGAAGCGCGCCGAGGTCATCGGTTCAGCGCTCCAGGCCCAGGCACTTCCCATCGCCGCAGTCGTAGCGCTCTCGTTTGCGTTCCTGCAATTCACGGGCGAGCCCGAGATGGAGCGGCAGTTCGAAGCTCAGACATCCTACATTGCGGTTCCGGCGAGCTGACCCGCACGCCAGGCGCTCGACGAAGGGACTCTCAGAACGCGCCCATGACGCCGACCCGTCCGCCTTGGCGGCCGGCAGACAGGACGGGGCTGAGTTCCGCGTGGCGCTTCCTGTCGCCGCTGCGAAGGAGATACACCAAGGGCATCGTGAGCAGCGGCGCCGCTGTCATCCCGAGGATGAAAGCGCGATCGGTATCTCGAGCTCGCGCAACGCAGGCGCTCGGATCGGGCCCGCTGAGGGAACAGGATTGAGGTGGTTTGGGATCGGCCGTCACTCCGGAGACGATCGCGCCAACGGCGGCCGCGACGCCAAGCCCGCCGTTTAGCCAAGCCCACCAGGGGGTCTTCGGTTCGTAGGGCAGCGCGAGGGGCATGCCGGCGACGAGGAGCCCTGCGCCGGTCGCGCCGGTTGCCAGCAAACCCGTCCCGAGGCCAAGCCACTTGTTCTGAGCAGCGAGGCTGTTCGGAGCCTCGAGCCAGTCATCGCCCGCAAGTCTTCTGGTGACGGTCAGACTGTACCCCGCAAGCAACGACGCCGTACCGAGCGACAAGAGCGTCACTCCTGAGATGAACTGGGGACGGGGCGGGCGCCTGCTAGAACGCGACATCTCCTTGGCGGCGAGCGAACTCGCCGCGACCGGCACCGGCGCACCGGTAAGGCAGTCGATCCGAATCGACTCCTCTCCCGCGAGGTCTCTACATTGCCCGGCGAGGAGCGCGGTGACTGCCGCCGTGACCTCAGGAGCGGTCGATCCTCCTGGGGTCGTGGCAATGCGCACCAGCGTCGTCTCGGCCTGCGCGATGCTCACCACGCGAAGATCCAGCAAATCCTCGGCCGTCTTCGAAACCAGCAGTACGGCCGGAGCGGGAAGGGCCTGCCCGAACTGCCGAGCATCGGCTGCGCGCCGTCGGTGGTCCGGCACGGTTTCGTATTTCAGATGCAGGACCGGTACGGTTCGAACAGCGCGGTCGAACTCGTCGAAGACGAAGAGGCTGGCACCCCCAGTCGGCACCTCGACCGTGTGGACGCGACCGCTCCCCTCGGGCTCGCATTCGAGCTGCACGCGGTACTCGCCGGG
>CBDUCC010000574.1:0-1982 GCA_965365555.1 uncultured Myxococcales bacterium
CGCGCTATTCGAGGCGCGGGAGAACGCCATCGAGGGCTCGAAGCTCGAGGAGTTGCGCCTTCAAGACGAAGCCGCCGCCGAGAGCCAGGAGTTCGACGAGGAGATGCGTCGCTTGCGTCTGCAAGCGGGCGAGGAGCGCGAGCGGCTACAAGCCGAAGGCAGGCGTCTCGAACGAACCGTCGTCGACCGGGTCCGCGAGGAGACCGAGAAGCAACTGGCCGAAGCCGATGCTCGGCTCGCATCGGAAGCGACGAAGCTGCGTTCCGAGATCGACCAATCGGTACCGGTGCTCGCCAAGCAGATCGCCTCGAAGCTTCTCAATCGGGAGGTGCGGTGATGCGCGTGTTCCGGGTGTTGCTCTTCGCGCTCATCCTGACGGTTCCGAGCCTGGCCTTGGCCGAAAGCGCGCACCACGAGTCGGAAGCGCACGAAGTGGTCGAGCACGAATCCGGCCACGATGCGCACGACGGGCATGGCGAGCTCACGTTCAAGGGCCTGCTCACGAACCGAGACTTCCAGGGAACGCTGGTCAACTTCGGTGTTCTCGTCCTTTTGATCGCGTGGGTCATTCGCAAGAAGGGGAACCCCGCGCTTGCCGAGCGCCGCAAGCAGGTCGAGGAGGAGCTCGCCGAGGCGCAGCGACTTCGTGCGGAGGCGGAAAAGCGGCACATGGAGACCGCGACGCGTCTCGAGAAGCTCGACCAAGAGATGGTCGAGATTCGGGCCGAGATGATCAAAGCCGGCGAAGCGGACCGGGACCGGATCGTTGCGCAAGCCGAAGAAAAGGCGGCCCGTATGCGTAGGGACACGAGTTTTCTCATCGAGCAGCAGATCAAGCAGCTTCGGGAGGACCTGACGAAAGAGGCTGCAGGCGCCGCGGTGATCGCCGCGCAAGATCTGCTCCAACAGAGCACGACCGACTCCGACCAAGAGCAGCTTGCCGAAGCCTACCTCGAACGGCTCGATGAGGTCATCGAGGAGAGGCGATCATGAGCGCTGTCGGACGACGCTACGCGAAGGCCCTCATGGACCTCGTCCGCGAGCAAGGCCAGCTCGACTCGGTCCTCAGGGACGTCGGCTCGCTTTCCGACGCATGGAAAGAGAGCGCAGAGCTTCGCGACCTCGTTCGTAACCCCGTGGTCCCCAAGCCCGCGCTCAAAGGTGCGGTCGACGCCGTGATGGAAAAGCTGGGCGTATCCAAGGTGGTTCGCAACACCGTAAACCTGCTCGCCGACAAGGGCCGTCTCCCACAGCTGGAAGAGGTCCTTCACGCTCTCGAGGAGCTTGCGGAGGCCGAGACTGGCCGTGTTCGCGTCGAAGTCACGAGCGCCCAGCCGCTGAGCGATGCGTACTACGCGCGGCTCACCGAAAGACTCCAACGAGTGACCGACCGACAAGTCGTCCTCGTGAAGAAACAAGATCCTTCGCTCATTGGTGGCGTGGTGACCCGCGTCGGCGACCAAGTCTTCGACGGAAGCCTCAGCAACCGATTGAGCGAGCTTAGAGAGACGTTGCTTGCGGACGGCGACACGCCGTAGCCGCATCGAATCAGGAGCCTTGCAAAATGCAACTTCGCGCTGAAGAGATTTCCAACATCATCAAGCAGCAGATCGCGTCGTACGAGAAGTCCGTCGACGTGGTCGAGACCGGCACCGTGCTCACGGTCGGCGACGGTATCGCCCGGCTCTATGGTCTCGAAAGCGCCATGGCAGGCGAGCTCCTCGAGTTTCCGGGTGGCGTCTATGGCATGGTTCTCAACCTCGAGGAGGACAACGTCGGCGTCGCTCTCCTCGGTTCCTTCTCTGCCATCAAAGAGGGTGACCAGGTCAAGCGAACCGGACAAATCGTCTCGGTTCCGGTTGGCGATGAGCTTCTTGGACGCGTCGTCAACGCCATCGGAGAGCCGGTCGACGGCAAGGGCCCGATCGAGAGCAAGCTCACGCGTCGCGTCGAGCTCAAGGCGCCCGGCATCGTCGAGCGTC
>CBDUCC010000575.1:0-1959 GCA_965365555.1 uncultured Myxococcales bacterium
CGGCAACTGGCCCGAGGGTCTCCCGAACTGCTACCGAGGCCCGTACGAGTACAGCGTTCCAGGGCGTGAAGAGGATTACTGGCCGCAGAACGTCCCACCGGACACAGCACCCGCGGAGTGAGCAAGCACCCATGAGTATGACCAAACCCATAGCGACCACTCGAAGCGCGACCGGCATCCCAACCGGTAAGCTCGCCGTCTGGTGGGTCGTCGGCTCCGAGATCGTCATCTTCGGTGGCCTTCTGGCTGCATACATCATGCACCGCCTCGGCCACCCGGAGTGGGCGGAGTATGCCTCGCATACCAACCCCTGGTTCGGAGGTTTCAACACCTTCGTGCTTCTCACCTCGTCCCTGTTCGCCGTGCTGGCGCACTACGCGGCCGAACACGGCGATGGAAAGCGGGCGGCGAAGTGGTTGATGGGGACCGCGGCCGGCGGTCTGATCTTCATCTGCATCAAGGCTGTCGAGTGGAGCATCGAGATCAGCCATGGCTACACCATCACCGCCAATGGGTTCTGGAGCTTCTATTACACCGCCGCAGGCATTCACGCGCTTCACGTCATCGCCGGGTGCATCATCATGTTGATCATCGCCAACGACGCGCGGAAAGGGAAGGAGCTCCACCGGGTCGAGCTCATCGGGATCTACTGGCACTTCGTCGACATCGTGTGGATTTTCCTCTTTCCCCTGCTCTACATCGCGAAGTGAGGACGGACGATCATGGCTGAACACAGCGAAGAACATGGACAGGCCTACTACGTGAAGATCTGGGGCATCCTTCTGGTGCTCCTGATCGTCAGCATCCTCGGTCCCGTCCTTGCACCTCACCTGGAATTCGGATTCCTCAAGGCGTGGATGATCACCTTGATTACGGCCTTCGGTATCGCCGTCGTGAAGGCCTATCTGGTCGCCGCCAACTTCATGCACCTCAACATCGAGAAGCGGTACATCTCCTACATGCTTGGCACCATGGTCGTACTGATGCTCTTGTTTTTCGCGGGCGTGGCCCCAGATGTCATGAGGCACGAAGGCGAGAACTGGGAGAACGTCGCAGCGGAAGCGGAGATCGAGCGAGCGCTCGCCGCCCAGGCTGACGAGAAGCACGACGAGCATGGCGGAGAGCACGACGCCGAACACTAGAGGAAGGAGAGTCCGCGCATGCCTGATGATGCACTAGGTCGCCCTTACGGCGTTCCAGTCAAGCGCGAGCCTGTACTCCCCAACGGTGTCCTGGGCATGCTGATCTTCGTCGCCACGGAGGTCATGTTCTTCTCCGGGCTGATTAGCGCCTTCGTGATCGGCAAGAGCAATGCGGTGGGCGGCTGGCCACCTCCCGGGCAGCCTCGGCTCCCGATTGAGGAAACGGCCCTCAATACGGCGGCGTTGCTTGCGAGCGGCGTGCTCCTCTACTTCGCCAACCGTGCATTCCTGAACGGCTCCTCGAGGACCAAGGGCTTGCTCGCCGCCTCGATTGCCCTCGGCGGCTTCTTCGTGTTGTTCCAGGGGGCCGAGTGGGTCGCATTGATCGGTGAAGGGCTCACGCTCACTTCAGGCCAGCTCGGCGGCTTCTTCTACCTGCTCGTCGGTGCGCACGCGGTTCACGTCTTCGCCGGCTTCCTCATCTTGCTCTACACGTACCGGCAGCTCGCTGCGGGAGACCTCGATCGCTTTACGTTCTGGCCTGCGCAGATCTTCTGGTACTTCGTCGTCGGTGTCTGGCCGATTCTCTATTGGCAGGTGTACCTGTGAGTGAGCTCGGACGTGCGCTGCTCGCTGGGGTCAGACTGCGCTGCTCGCTTACGGTGCCGAACCCTACGTGGTCGCGCCGCTGACCCGTGATGTCGAGACCATCGCAGCCCAGGTGCCGAACCTGGAAACCAGTCTGTTGCCACTACCCGGGGCGCGCCGTGAAGGCCTGGTGCTGGACAAGGCGGGCGAGTTGCTGAGGCAGGCCGGG
>CBDUCC010000576.1:0-1956 GCA_965365555.1 uncultured Myxococcales bacterium
GGTAGAGGATGTCGAGGTCGCCGTTTCTAAAGCGCGCGCTCGCCACGTCCGTCGATATGTTCTCGAGGAAGACCATACGGTCGGGTCGCGCCGCCGGGGCCCAGTATTCGTCGAAGCGTTCGAACTCGACTTGCACACCCCGCTCCCAGCCGGCGAATGAGAACGGTCCGGCGCCCACCGGATGTCGGCCGACTGCGCTCACGCCCTCCGCTTTCTCGAGCGCTTCGACGTGCTCGCGCGGCATGGGCGACGCGAATGGCATCGCCAGCGCGTTCAGGAAGGTCTGGTCCGCCTCGTCGAGTCGAAATTCCAGAGTCTTCTCGTCCATGACGACGATCCCCTCGATTCGGTCTACCTGCCCTTCGTGATACGCAGGCGCGCCCACGATCGACTTGAAGAATGGGTAGCCCGGTGAGCCGATTCGCTTCGATAGCAGACGATGCAGCGACCAGGAGACGTCGTCTGCCGTGATCTCTCGGCCGTTGTGGAACTTGATGCCGTCTCGCAGTCGAAAACGAAAGACTCGGCCGCCATCGGAGATCTCGGGCATCGACGCGGCGAGGCTCGGCACCATCTCGCCGTGGTAGTCGTAGTCGAGAAGGGCATCGTAGAGCAGTCGACACGCCATCGTCGACAGCGTGTCGTATGCGAAGGCCGGATCGAGGGTGTGGATGTTGCTGCCCTCGGCGAAGATGAAGGTCCCGCCCGGCTTTGGAGTACCGTTTCCTGCGCCGACGAAACGCGGGCCGACCGGCGCCTTGGGGAAGTGTGTGACCGCGGCACCGATCAGCACGGCGGTGGCGGCGAGGGCGAGCACTGCCGTGAGGATCTGGGTACCTCGCCGCCTTCTAGTCTTTCGGGTCGAACGCATCGCGCAGTCCTTCTCCGAAGAGGTTGAAGCCGAAGACGGCCATGCTGATCAGTAGGGCGGGGTAGAGCGCCAGACGCGGCACGCCGAGTAGTAGCGACTGGCTGTCGTTCAGCATCGAACCCCAGCTCGCGGTCGGTGGTCGGACGCCGAGCCCGAGAAACGAGAGCGCACTTTCGGCAATGATCATGCGCGCAACCATGATTGTTGCGATGGCGATGATCGGGCCCACGACGTTGGGCAGCACGTGCCGTGCCACGATTCGCACATGCCCTAGGCCGAGGGCCCGGGCCGCCTGTATGTAGTCGAGCTCCCGCGCCTCCATCGTCTTCGCGCGCGTCACGCGGGCCAGCGTCGTCCACGAGAGGACCCCCAGCACGATGCAGATCGTCCAGATGCCCGGCGCGTCGAAGACGCGTTGCATGACGATCGCGATGAGAAGGAAGGGCATCGACAGCACCACGTCCACCAGGCGCATCAGCCCCGAGTCGACGCGGCCGCCCAAGTAGCCGGAGACCAGGCCGAGCGTGACGCCGATGAGCACCGCCAGCGCCGTCGCCAGATAGGCGACCAACATCGAGACCCGGGCGCCGCTCAGGAGCCGGCTGAGCTCGTCGCGGCCGAGGATGTCACCGCCCAAAAGGTGGGCCGGCGCGACGCCGGGTCCCGCGGGAAGACCGTTGTCGAGCAGCAAGACCTCCGTGAACTGCTCGACGGGGTCGTAGGGAGCGAACCAGGGCCCGGCAATTCCGAGCACGGTGACCGCTACCACCAGCACCAGGCCGGCGAGCGCCCCCTTGTTCCGCCGAAACCTCCGAAATGCCCGCGAATCCATGCGTTGAGGGGTGGAGTTACTGGCTTCGCCGGCGCAGGTCAATTAGCCGGTTAGACGATCTCAAGCTCAATACTCAGATCGCCTCTGAAAGCCCATATCCAGCTACATATCTCAAGTTTGCGCTCAAAAACATAGCAATAACATGTACTTGTGAATTAGGGTATTTTGCCGTTGACCTAATTATTTTGAATAGAATACATTCGCTATAAGTTATTCAAATGACTCTACCAAGAGGACAGCAGCGGAGACATCG
>CBDUCC010000577.1:0-1936 GCA_965365555.1 uncultured Myxococcales bacterium
GGACGCACCCCGGACACGCTCGCAATGTTCACGATCGAGCCGCCGCTCTCCTGCTCTTGCATCACGCGGTTGGCTTGCTGTGCGCAATGAAGAGCGGCAGTGAGGTTGAGGTCGATGATCTTCTCTGAGAAACGCGGCGAGGCTGTGGCCGCGTCGGCGAATGGAGCGCCCCCGGCATTGTTCACCAGGACATCGAGGCGTCCGAAGTGCTCGACCACGCGATCGACCAGCGCCTGCGCCTGGGTAGGGTCGCGCACGTCCGCAGCGATGAAGAGGGCGGACTTACCACCGGACTCCGGAAGCGCCGTCGGTTCGTTGCGCCCGCAGACCGCCACATCGGCGCCTGCGCCGAGAAAGGCCTCGGCGATCCCGCGGCCGATTCCGCGGCTTCCACCCGTGACCAGCACTACCTGGCCCCTGAAGTCGAGCGCGTCGTTCACGTCCCGTACACCTTGACCAAGGGCTGCGCTTTCGTGAGCAGCTCCTCGACCGCAGGCCCGAGCTCTGCCGCATCCCAACGCTTTCCGATGTTCACCGATTGTTCTCGGCGATAGCCGTCGAACACCGTGACCGTCCCACCGAACACCTCCCAGACTCGGCCGGTCACTGCGTTCGATTCGGTGCTGGCCAGCCAGGCGACGAATGGCGAGACGTTTGCTGGGTCGTTCTCGTCGAAACCCTCCTCGGGTGCCCTCATGGCATCGCCGAATGCACCCTCAGTCATCCGCGTTCGGGCGATCGGGCAGATCGCGTTGGACGTGACGCCGTATCGCCCGAGCTCTGCAGCCTGGACGAGCGTAAGCGTCGCAATGCCTGCCTTGGCCGCCGAGTAGCTCGACTGGCCCACGCTGCCGAGGACTCCCGCACCCGAGCTGGTGTTGATGATCCGGGCGTCGACCGTCTCTCCGGCCTTGACCCTGCCTCGCCAGTACGCCGCCGCATGGCGTGCGACGCAGAAGTGTCCCTTGAGGTGGACTCGGATCACGGCGTCCCACTCCTCCTCGGAGCAACTGACGAACATGCGATCCCGAACGAAGCCAGCGTTGTTCACCACGACGTCGAGCCGGCCGAACTCGTCGATGGCCTGCTGGACCAAGGCTTCGGTTTGCTTCCAGTCGGCAACGTCCGCTCCGTTCGCGACCGCCTCGCCGCCCATCTCCCGAATCGCGGCGACCACCTCGTGGGCCGGACCTTCGCTGCCACCTTCGCCGTGGTTGCTGACGCCGAGGTCATTGACCACGACTTTGGCTCCTTGCCGGGCCAACTCGAGGGCATGCTCGCGGCCGATGCCGCGGCCTGCGCCGGTTACGATTGCTACGCGTCCTTCACAAATCCCAGTCATGTTCAAACCTCGGGGTCGGCCAATTTGACCATCAGTTTTCCTCGATGCTCGCCGCTGAAGAGGCGGAGCAGATGCGACGGAGCCTGGTCGATGCCTTCGACGATTTCGTCGCGATGATGGAGCTTACCCTCGCGAATCCAGCGCGCGAGGTCCGCCCGAGCTTCATCGTATCGATCGGCGAAATCGAGCGTCGTGAAGCCTTCCATCCGCGCACTCTTTGCAAGGAGCTGAAGGTAGTTCCGGGGCCCCGGTGGAAGCTCGCTGGCGTTGATCTGAGAGATCGCACCGCAGAGCACGACCCGCGCGCGTCGATTGATCCGCGTCAGCACCGTGTTCAGGATCTCGCCACCGACGCTGTCGAAGAACACGTCGATGCCGGCGGGGCAGGCTTCCTTGAGGGCAAGTCGGAGATCCGCCGTCTTGTAGTTGACCGCGGCATCGTAGCCGAGCTCTTCTGTGAGCCAAGCGCACTTCTCATCGCTGCCGGTCAGTCCGACCACCCGGCAGCCGTGAATCCGTGCGATCTGTCCGACGACCGAGCCGACGCCACCGGCCGCTGCGGACACCAGGACGGTCTCCCCCTCCTCAGGCCGG
>CBDUCC010000578.1:0-1934 GCA_965365555.1 uncultured Myxococcales bacterium
ATGCGTCACGAACGACGACGGCAGCTCCTCGGTGCCCATTTCCAGCAAAAACTCGGCAGACATGGACTGCGCTTGCTACCAGACGCGATCCGGCGGTGCAACGAGGCGAGCCTGGCTTCGCCTCATTGGGCCGCCGCAGCCGTTTCGAGGAGGGGGAAGCCGAGAGCCTCGCGCTGCGCGTACCAGGACTCTGCGGCAGCACGCGCGAGGAGTCGCACGCGACCGATGTAGCGTTGACGCTCGGTGACGCTGATCGCTCCTCGCGCATCGAGGACGTTGAAGTAGTGACTGCACTTGATCACGGCATCGTATGCCGGCAGGACCAGGCGCTCGAGGGGCGCGCGCTCGAACTGGAGCGAACCGCCCTTCCCTTTCTTCTCGCTCAGCCCGAGAAGTGCGCTTACTTGCTTCTCGTACTCCTCGAAGAGCTGCTTCTGAAGATCGACGTCCGCCTGCTCGAAGTTGTAGGTGCTCCATTCCCACTCGGCGCGCTTGTATAGATCTCCGTAGCGAATGCCCGGAGCCCATTCGAGCTCGTACACATCGTCGACATCTTGGAGATACATGGCGATGCGTTCGAGTCCATAGGTCAGCTCGCCGCTGATGGGCTTGCAGTCGATTCCGCCGCACTGCTGGAAGTAGGTGAACTGGCTAATCTCGAGACCGTCGAGCCAGACCTGCCAGCCCAGACCCCATGCGCCGAGGGTCGGAGATTCCCAGTCATCCTCGATGAAGCGGATGTCATGGCGATTCGGGTCCGTGCCCAGGGCCCGAAGTGACTCGAGGTAGAGCTCCTGAATGTCGAGCGGCGAGGGTTTCAGGATCACCTGGTACTGGTGGAACTGCTGAAGGCGGTTCGGGTTCTCCCCGTACCGGCCGTCGGTGGGCCGTCGGCTCGGTTCGACGTAGGCGACGTTCCATGGCTCCGGACCGATCGCCCGAAGGAACGTGTGTGGGTTGAACGTGCCAGCGCCGACTTCCGAGTTGTAGGGCTGAACGATGAGGCAGCCGTGTTCGGACCAAAAGCGCTCGAGCGCGAGGATGAGCTCTTGGAAGGTCATGCGTCGTCCTCTTCGTCGTCCTCGTCGTCCCAGGCCTCGTCCTCGTCGTCCTCGTCCTCGTCCTCGTCCTCGTCGCGGTCGTCGGCGGCCTGGGCCGCTGCGATCGCCGCTTCTTCCTCGGCGAGCAACTCTTCCTCGGCCTGTTCCATCGCTTCGGCTGCCGCGATCTCCGCCGCGGCGATGTCGATCGACTCGCCGGTCTTCCTCTCGAAAAGCGCTTTGTGCTCGTCGCTCAGGTCGCTGAACTCCTGCAGGGTCGGCAGGTCCTTGAGGCTTCCGAGTCCGAAGAACTCCAAGAACTTCGGCGTGGTGCCGTATACCAGTGGTCGACCGGGTTCGTCTTTGCGACCGAGGATCTTCACGAGACCGCGCTCGGTGAGCACCTTCAAGGAAGAACCCGAGTCCACTCCGCGCACGTCGTCCACCTCCGGTCGCGTGATCGGCTGGCGGTAGGCGATGATCGCGAGCGTTTCGAGCTGAGCGCGCGTCAGGCGGACCGGCTTCGGTGCGACGAGCGTCTTCACGAAGTCGGAGTTCTCCCTCGCAGACCGGAATTGGTACCCGCCCGCCACGTAGTAGAGGTGGACGCCGCGGTGCTCGTAGTCGGCCACGAGCTCGTCGAGCAAGGGCTGGACCTCGGCGATCGTCGCACGGGCGGCCCTTGCGAGTCGTTTGGCGGTGACCGGCCCATCCGAAACAAAAATCAGGCTTTCCAGCACGTTCTTCATCTGCACCATGGTTGTGGTCATCAGTGCGGAAAGGCCCACGATGTCCGCTCCGTCGTCGGAAGCTTCCACGAATTTCTCGGCGGCAACATCGACACCCAGATCCACGACGTCGAAGCCGGCACCCTTGTACATCATAGCCACCAGG
>CBDUCC010000579.1:0-1929 GCA_965365555.1 uncultured Myxococcales bacterium
CGAGTTTGTCGAGGGTGCCGCCGGTGTGGCCGAGTCCGCGACCCGACATCATGGGGACGTCGATGCCGTACTCCGCAAGGAGCGGCGCGAGCACGAGCGACACCTTGTCGCCCACTCCGCCCGTGCTGTGCTTGTCGGCGCTCGGGCGCTCGCGACCCCGGAACTCCAGCTGGTCTCCCGAGTCGATGATGGCGCGCGTAAGAGCCGACAGTTCCTCGGGAGAAAGGCCTCGGAAGAAGACGGCCATCAGCATGGCGGCCATCTGATACTCGGCCACGCCGCCCTCCATGTACTCGGCGCGGACCGCGGACCGCTCGACCCTGCCGAGCTCCCACTCATCTCGAAACAGCGCTACGGGACGGCTGTCCAGGTCGAGGACCGCCATGGGGACACGGCGGGCCTTGAGCTCCTCGGGACCGGCCACACCTTCGACCCAGCGAGCATATTGATACGGGAGAAGGTCGAAAGTGACCTTGGCGCCATACTCGTGCTCGAGGCGAAACATCAGCACCTCGAACTGGAGCTTACCGACGACGCCACAGACCGGATCCTTCTCGCGCCCCGGCTCGGTGAAGAGCTGAACAGTGCCCTCTTCGGAGAGCTCGCGGATCCCCTTTTGCAGCTGCTTGCGCTTCAGGGGATCGAGAAGCTGCAATCGGCCGAAGTGCTCCGGGGAGAAGCGCGGCACGGCATCGAAGCTCATGGGCCCCTGCGTCGAGAGCGTGTCGCCAATCCGAAAGAGACCCGGATCGTAGAGGCCGATGATATCACCGGCGTAGGCCTCGAGGACGCTCTCGCGGTCCTGCGCGAAGAACTGCTCCGCGCGATTGAGTCGAATCGCCTTTCCGAGTCGGTAGTGATGCACGCGCATGCCCCCTTCGAATCGACCCGAACATACTCGCGCGAAGGCAATGCGATCGCGGTGCGACGGATCCATGTTGGCCTGCACCTTGAACACGAACGCACTGAAGCGATCGTCGCTCGGGCTGACCGTGACGTCCCCTGCGGCTTCCCTTGCGCCGGGGGGCGGGCAAAGGTCCTTGAACGAACGGAGGAACGGCTCGACGCCAAAATTGGTGAGCGCACTGCCGAAGAAGACAGGAGTCACCTCTCCGGCAAGAAAGCGACCCGGGTCCCACTCCTCGCCTGCACCGTCGAGAAGCTCGATCTCGTCGCGAAGGGTTTGAGCGGGTTCTTCGCCGAGCAAGCCATCGAGCTCGGGATCAGCGATGCCGGTGACTCTCATCTCGGCACGCTTGGCCTGACCCTCGGTCGAGCGCTCGAACTGAAGCACCGTCTGATTCATTCGGTCGTAGACCCCCTGGAACAGATCGCCACTGCCGATCGGCCAGGTGAAGGGTACGGTCGCGACGCCGAGCACCTCTTCGACTTCGCTCATCAGCGCGAACGCGTCACGCGCAGGCCGGTCCATCTTGTTGATGAAGGTGACGACCGGCGTATTGCGAAGTCTGCACACGTGAAAGAGCTTGCGGGTTTGAGGCTCGACGCCCCGAGCGGCGTCGAGGATCATGATCGCGCAGTCCGCGGCCATGAGCGTACGATACGTGTCCTCGCTGAAATCGTTGTGACCCGGGGTGTCGAGCAGGTTCCAGCGGACGTCGTCATACTCGAACTGGAGTACCGAGCTGGTGACCGAAATGCCTCGTTGTTTCTCGAGCGCCATCCAGTCGCTCACCGCAGACCGCTTCGCCTTTCGGGATTTGACGGCCCCCGCCTGGTGGATCGCGCCGCCGTACAGCAAGAGCTTCTCGGTCAGGGTGGTCTTACCCGCATCCGGATGAGAGATGATCGCGAAGGTTCGTCTCCGCTCGTATTCGGTCTGCCCCATGGCCGGGCGGCAAGATAGTCCTTGTCGCCGCTTGCGCCAGTCTGCGAACGTGCTGTGATGCCCGCTCGCGATGCCAGGCC
>CBDUCC010000580.1:0-1897 GCA_965365555.1 uncultured Myxococcales bacterium
GACGATCCCGTGGAGCGGCGGGAAACCCTGAGGCATCGAGCAGGCGTTCGCTTGGGCGAAGTACTTGGTCAGCTCCGTGCGAAGCCGTTCATCCGCCTCGTCGATGCCGATGTCGAGCTGCGTGGCTGCCGCAGCTCGGTGTCCGCCGCCGTTGAGCGCCGCTGCGATGACCGACACGTCTGCGTCTCCGCTCGACCGAAGGCTGATCTTGGTCTCGATGTGGCGATGGTCCCCCTGCCCCACTTCCCACTCCCACAGGAGCGCCCCAATTTCGGCACCCTCCACCCGGCGCGCGTAGTTCACCATGCCCTCGACCATGTCGTCGTCGGCCCCGCAGATGGCGAGCATCTGACGCGTGACACGCATGATCGCGACCCGCCCGTCGTATGCCGTCTCGAGCGTCGCAATGATCGAAGAGAGAAGCCGAAGCCGCGCCGGATCCCATCGCTCGAACAGTTGATAGGCCACCTGCCAGGGGTCCGCGCCGGCCTCGAGCAGGCGCGCGCCCAGCCGCAGTGTTTCGGGCTTCGTCGTGGCGTATCGAAAGCCGCCGGTGTCCGAGACGATCGCTGCATAGATCGGGGTGGCAGCGCCCTCGGGAATCGCATCGAGTCCGAGCTCCTCGATAATCCGGACGACGACTTCCCCGGTCGCCGCAGCGCTGGTGTCTCGCACAACGATGTCGCCGATGTCGTCATGGGCGTGATGATGATCGACGACGACGACGGGGCCTGTCACCTCGGGCGGGGGGAAGCCCGGTGGGATGAGCGCCTTCGCGGCGATGTCCATGATGAACGTCGCGTCGAATCGAACACCCTCCGGCACGGTCGCGATCGTTGGCTCGTCATTCAGCAAGAACTGAAGCGACTCGGGAACGTTTTCTGCCATGAACAAGGTCGCCTCTTTGTCGAGGGCCTGAAGCGTTCTGATCAGCCCCAGCGCAGAGCCGAGGGAATCCGCATCGGGGCGCCGATGGCAGGCAACGAGAAAGCGGTGGCCCCTCCGCACGATGTCGATGGCTCGTTCGATCACTTCGATCCTTCCGGTTCGCTGTTGCTCGCGATCTCCTCGAGAATCGACTCGATCCTCAGCCCCGAGTCGACGACATCGTCCCAATAGAACTCGAGCGATGGCACGTGCCTCAGCTGCAGGCGCTGCCCCAGCTCACGGCGCAAGAAGCCGGTCGCCCGGCCGAGCGCAGACACCACCGCGTCCTGGCGTTCCGGTCCGATCTCTTCGAGCACCCGCACGTAGACGCGCGCGATGCTCAGGTCATCGGTCATCCGAACGGCCGATACCACGACGTCTTTCGCCGCCGGGTCGCGGACACTTCCGCGCAGTAAGAGCTCCATCAGCTCGCTCCGAATTCGCTCCGCAACGCGGTCTGCCCGCCTGAATCCCTTCTGCGACATGATTCAGCCTGCAAGGCCTCCGAGCTCGCCGATCGACACGAGCTCCGTCGACCGGTCCATCACGACTGCATCGGCAGCGCCTTCGACGAACGATGCGATGGAATCGAGCATCGCATTGGCGTGACGGCGATCGCCCGAAACCACCGCAAAGCCGAGCACCGCCTGCCTATGTACATCCTGCAGCCCCACCTCGGCGGTCGCCACGTTGAATCGGTTCGCAGTGCGATCGAGCACTTTGCGAACGATAGAGCGCTTGGCCTTCAGCGAGGTCACACCCGGGAGCGAAAGCGAAATCTGGCACACGCCGACGACCATCCGTTCATCCCCGGGCTCTCAGCTCATTCGAGCGTCGCCTCGACCTGCTTCTCTTCGTAGCACTCGATGACGTCCTGCTCTTTGACGTCGTTGAAGCCCTGAAGCCCAATGCCGCACTCCATGCCGGCCTGGACCTCCTTGGTGTCTTCCTTGAAGCGTCGAAGCGAGCC
>CBDUCC010000581.1:0-1895 GCA_965365555.1 uncultured Myxococcales bacterium
TTACCTACATGGCACTCGAGCTCTTGGACGGCATCGACCTCGCCGCACTGCTGGATCGCCAGCCTGGTGGACGGGTGTCCCACGAGCACGTGGTCTTGCTGGGGCACGAGCTCGCGCAGGCGCTCGAACATGCGCACGACCCGCGACGGAACGATGGGGGTGACGGCGCCAACAGGACGATCATCCACCGGGACATCTCGCCGTCCAACATCATGATCAGTGCCAGCGGAGAGATTCTTCTCACCGACTTCGGCGTGGCCAAGGCGGTGGCTGAGACCGCGCGGCAACAGAGCGCGGTCAAAGGCAAGGTTCCCTACATGTCTCCCGAGCAGCTTCGCGCCGAGCCGTTGGACGGACGGGCCGATCTCTTCGCACTCGGGGTCGTGATGTTCGAAGCGCTCGCCGGCGAGCGCCCGTTTCAAGGCGAGCACGACCCGTCCACCATCATGAAGATTCTGCGAGGCGATCGCCCTTCGCTCGGATCGGTCGCCCCGGGCGCGCCGGACGAGGTCTGCGAGGTGATCGAGAGTTTGTTGGAGATCGATCGCGACGCGCGTCCGCGAAGCGCTACGGCGTTGATCGAGCGCCTCGATCCGCTCTTGCCGCCGTCCGCCATACGTCGCGAGCTGGGTGCGATGTCTTCGGAGGCGCGTGCCTGGAAGCTCGAGAGCTTGAACGCGAGCCACCCACTGAAGCTCGCGACGGAGAGCGCGCTGACCGGCGCGATCGGCTCTACGGGTCCGGCGACGCCGGAGGCACCACTCGCCTCCAGGCAAGGTGCAAAAGCTCGGAGACCCTTGCTCTGGGCGCTAGTGGCCGCCGGGGCCGTCGGCCTGCTGTTGGCGCTGCTTTTGGTCGACCGGGAAAAGACAGGGGACCCTGGCCCGGGAACCGGAAGCGAAGGTGCTGAGCGGACACCGCCCGCTGCGGCGTCGGACGAGGAGACAACGGCAGACCGCATTCCTGGGGCGTCGCGTGAAGCCGAGCTCGACGGCGCGGCTACCGGTGACCCCGCGCCCCCGCGCGCGACAGGCTTCGTTGCGGATCCGAGCGCGGACGACGAGGCCGCCAAGACGACCAAGGCTCCTGCGCGCCTTGGCGTCTTCGTCTTTCCTTGGGGGGATGTGTGGATCGACGGGAAGCGCTACGGCCCGGCCCCCCTGAAGCGGATTCAGCTCGATCCCGGACGCTATCGGATCAGTGCCGGGCAAGGCAAGCCATCGCATACGCGGCGCGTCGTGCTGCGCGGCGGGGAACGGAAGACCGTCCAGTTCGACCTGACCCAATAGAACGGGCCTTCGGACGAGTCGCCCTGCCCGGCGCGGCCGGCCTTAGCGGGCCTCTTCTTGAATCAGCGAAGCAGCTCGCTCACCGACCATCATGCAGGGTGCATTGGTATTGCCACCCGGAACCGACGGCATGATCGATGCGTCGGCGATACGAAGCCCGTCGACCCCGTGAACCCTGAGGTTCGGATCGACGACAGCCAGCGGATCGACGCCCATCCTGCAGGTGCCCACGGGATGATAGCCGGTACAGCCACGCAGCTTGATCTCCTCGACGAGATCCGCATCACTGGCACGCGATGCTCCTGGGCTCAGCTCTTCGCGAACGTGACCCGCCATCGTGGGATGCGTGCAGATCTCGCGTGTCTTGCGAATCCCGCGCATCAGAAGCGCCAGATCTTCGGGTGCGGCGAGAAAGGCAGGGTCGATCTTGGGCTCTTGATCAGGACGGTTTGAGCTGAGCAGGAGCTCTCCGCGGCTCTTCGGATAGATCAACGTCACCAGGATCGAGAGGCAGTGGCCCTTGTCGAGGTCGGGGCGCCCCGGCCCGTCCTGATTCGGTGTGAAGTAACCCCAGGGCATGGTGTGCAGCTGAACGTCGGGGATGGA
>CBDUCC010000582.1:0-1894 GCA_965365555.1 uncultured Myxococcales bacterium
CACTCAGCTTCTGGGCCACTCAACTGATCTCCGCAGGCATCGGCGGGATCATCAGCCTCGTCGTCCCCCTCTCCGGAAGCGATGTGGAGTAGGCGACCTGGGGAGCTCTCCGATCCCGAGGCTCCGGTGACGCCAAAGTTTGCGGTCTTCCGTGCCTCCCCTGATAACCTTTGAGCGATGCGCCACCAGAGTCACGGTGACGGAAGATTCAGCGCCGACCAGTTCAAGCGTTGTGGCGACGACTGCGTCTTCGAGGCCGGAGTCCTCGTCTTTCATCCCGAGCAGATCGAGCTCGGACGCAACGTCTACGTCGGGCATCAGGCGATCCTCAAGGGCTACCACAAGAATACGATGCGCATTGGCGACGAGACCTGGATTGGGCAGCAGGCGTTTCTTCACAGCGCCGGCGGTCTCGACATCGGCGCCCGGGTCGGCATCGGCCCAGGTGTCCGAATCATCACCTCGGCCCATGCCGAGGCGGGACGGGAGGTGCCCATTCTCAACGCGCCGATCGAGTTTGCCCCGGTGGTGATTGAAGACGATTGCGACCTCGGCGTCGGCGCAACCATCCTCCCTGGCGTGCGGATTGGGCGAGGGGCACAGATCGGAGCGGGGGCGGTCGTCGCGCAGGACGTGCCAGCCTACAGCATCGCAGTCGGCGTCCCCGCCAGGGTGACGAGAAAGCGTCCATGACAGAGCGCATCGATCTGAGCGTCATCGTCTTCGCGTACAACGAAGAAGAGAACATCGCCCCCGTGCTCAGCGAGCTCCGAACCTGGCTCTGTGAGCACGAGCCGTCGTCCGAGCTGGTGTTCGTCGATGACGGCTCGACCGATCAGACGTCCGCGGAAGCCGAGCGAGCCCTTTCGGGAATGCCCCATCGCATCGTCCGCCACGAAGTGAACCGCGGGATCGGGGCAGCTCTCAAGACGGGCGTGCGCGCCGCGCGTGGTGCATGGGTGACGTTCTTGCCGGCCGACGGGCAGATCGCTCCCGATGCCATCCAGACGCTCCGAGCCGCCGCCGCCTCCGAGGGCGCCGATGTCGTGTTCAGCGTCTACGACGATCGCGATGACGGCTGGCATCGCAAGGTCCTCTCGGCAGGTGTGCGCGGCCTCATCTTGCTCGTTCACGGGGTTCGGATGCGAAGCGACGGACCGTACCTCTTTCGACACGAGCTATTCGATCCCGACAAGCTCGTCCCGGACACGTTCTTCTTGAACTTCGAGTTTCCAATTCGGATGCTCGGAGCGCGCGTAGCCACTTCGGTGGTCACGATCGAATGCCGACCGCGGCGGGCCGGACACTCGAAGTCGACCGGTCTCAAACGCATCTACGGCGTAGCGCAGGACTTGCTCGATCTCCGCGTACGCCGCTTGCGGGAATCCCTCAGTCGGCAGAGTTGAGCCGCGCCTGGGCGCTCGCCTTCATTCGGTCCCGGAGCGTGCTTCGGGGCAGGCCGAGCGTTCGGGCAGCGGCAGACACGTTGCCTCCGTGGTGGTGCAGAGCCTCGCGAATCGTCTCATCGGAGATCGAGGACCCAGCAACCTGGCCGACGGTTCGGATCGCTCGCTCGACGGCACCGAGGTCGATGATTGGGGAGTCGCTCTGCACGGCGGCGAGCTCGAGGGCGTTCCGAAGCTCCCGGACGTTTCCTGGCCACAGATGAAACCGCAAGCGATCGAGCCCGCACTGGCTCAGCTCTCGAGGCCCGACGTGAGCCGAGACTTCACGCAAAAAGTGCTCCGCCAAGGCACCGATGTCCTCTCGACGAGCGCGGAGCGGAGGCACTTCGATGACGAGTCGGTGCAGCCGGTAGAAGAGATCGGCGCGAAATTCAGCACGGCTCACGGCTTGGCGAAGGTTGGCGTGTGTCGCGCACACCAACCTGAGG
>CBDUCC010000583.1:0-1886 GCA_965365555.1 uncultured Myxococcales bacterium
GCGTCTCTTGCTCGTCGCCGAAGTAGCGGAGGATGAAATCGTGCCGGCAGCTCCCTGCTTCGACGTAGCGCATCAAGTCCAAGAAGAGCCGCCACTGCTGTTGGGTGTGCTCGGTCTCGCTCCCGCCGTCCGCGCCGAAGCCAATCAAGCGTCTGCGCAAGCCGAGGTCGCCAGAGCTGGTGAGCAGCAGACCGTGTGCCGGTTGGCCGTCTCGACCCGCACGGCCGACCTCCTGATAGTACGCCTCGACCGAGCCTGGTGCCTGGACATGCACCACGGTTCGGATGTCTGAGCGATCGATGCCCATGCCGAATGCATTCGTCGCGACGACCACATCCAGTTCGCGATCCGCAAAGCGTCGGTTCACCTCTTCACGCACCGATGCCGAGAGACCTGCGTGATAGGCGGCCGTTCGCCATCCGACCTTCGACACCGCTTCGGCGACCTTCTCGGTATTTCGGCGCGTGGCCGCGTACACGATGGCACCGCCGCGCGGCGCATCCGGGGTGCCGAGCGCATCCCGGAGCGCGGCGAGCATGCGCTTGCGCCGCTCGGCGGAATGGTCGCTTTCGACCGCGGCCAGGTGGAGATTCGGACGGGAAAAGCCGCGAAGAACGACCGTAGCACGCTCGCTCTCGAGCCCGAGTCGAGCTTGGATCTCGCGGCGCACAATCGGCGTAGCCGTCGCAGTGCAAGCGAGCACATGCGGCGGACGCAGGCGTTCGAGCACTTCTCCGATCCGGAGGTAGGAGGGTCGAAAATCGTGCCCCCACTGCGAGATGCAGTGCGCTTCGTCGATCGCGACCAGCGGAGGACGAAGGATCGCCAGCTTGTCGAGCAACCAGTTCGACTCCAGTCGCTCGGGCGCCACGTAGACCAGCTGGTAGTGACCGTCGGAGATCGCGCGCTCACGACGTCGAAGCTCGTCGGGATCCAGGGTGGACGCGAGGTATGTGGCGGCGATGCCGCGCTCCTCGAGCGCTCTCACCTGATCCTCCATGAGCGCGATCAGAGGGGAGATGACGATTGAGGTGCCGTCGAGCACGGCGGCCGGCAATTGATAGCAAAGGGACTTGCCGCCACCGGTCGGTGCGATCACCACGACCCGCTTCGGCCCATGGAGGAGGGACTCGATCGCTTCCCGCTGCCAAGGACGAAACTCGGAGAGTCCGAACCGTTCGCGAAGCGCCGTGTCGATGTCGATCATGAACGTGACGCACCCTAGTGCGGACAACCCGCGCATGCCACGGATATCGGCTGAGCAATCGAGATGTTGCGACCGTGGCTTGTCGGCTCAGAGACGCGCGACGAAGCCATCGATCAACTCTGCGAGTCGATCGACACGCTCCATGATCAGCATGTGCCCGGCATCGTCGAGCAGGTGAAGCTCGTGCGTCCGGATGTTCGCGGCCATGTAGGCCGCGTACTTCGGCGGCGTCAAGGTGTCCTTCGTGCCCGCAACGATGAGCGCCGGGACGTCGACTCGGCCAAGATCCTTCATTCGGTCGAAGGCATCGGCTGCGCGCCAGTCGCTCAGCGCCGTCCGCGCGGGTACGCTCCGTCGTTGGGACGCAGCCGCAGCGATCACTGCGGGCTCCGTGGCCTCCTCGAAGAGGCCAGGCGGCAGCGGCGGCAATGGGCCGTCTGTCTTCACCGCCGCCTCGTGGAGCCGGAGGATCAGCGGCTGCACGCGGAGACGCGCGCCCGTGGCGAGAAGCACGATTCCGGCGAGCTGCTCGGAGGTCGTGGCGATCGCATGCTCGAGCGCCACGGCGCCCCCCAAGGAGTGACCCAGAACGACGTACGGGCCCTCGATCTCCGACCGGACCAGCGCGGCGACGTGGCCCGCCATCGACGAAACAGCCTCGAGGGCGGGCCCCTGGCTG
>CBDUCC010000584.1:0-1878 GCA_965365555.1 uncultured Myxococcales bacterium
CGGACGGCGACCTCGGCGTGGTCAAAGAGGGCGCCTATGCCGATCTGCTCCTCGTCGAGGGCAACCCGCTAAAAGACTTGAGCGCCGTGACCGACCAGAACAACCTCAAGGTCATCATGAAGGACGGCGTGATCTACAAGAATACGCTCGAGTAGGGAGTCTCGACGGGTCTTGGCCGCAGCAAAGAGCGTTAGAGCACGACGGACTTGTTCAGGGTCGTCGAGGGGCATTCCCCGAACAGACGGCGGTATTGGACCGAAAACCGTCCGAGCTCGGTCAGTCCGGCGTCGATTGCGGCAGACTTGACCGCCCCTCGCTCGGGCCGCGCATGCAGGAGCGTCGCTCGCGCTTTCGTCAGCTTGCGTTTGACGAAATACGCGAGCGGCGGCTCGCTACAGACCGTGTGAAAGGCGCGGTAGAGGGTCCTTTGGCTTACGCCAGCGGCCGTGCAGAGGTCCGGCAACGAGATCGGGGCCAATGCCGCCTCCGCTGCGAAGAAGCGCTCTTCTGCCGCTCGGACGATTCGCTCGGGCGCATACGCCTTCGGCCTCTGTCGCAGCTCGGGCCGGGCGTGAAGGTAGGCGTCGACGAGCGCGCCGAAGATCGACGAGCTCACGTTCGACCTCTCCGCCTCCGGTGCGCTTCCTGAAACGTCTCGCAGCGGCCTGGTAACGAGATCGACGAGGCTCTTTCGGAACCGGGCGGCCGCCTCTCGGCCGAGCTCCAGGCAGCTGTCGTCGAGGGCGACCTCCTCGGGGCCGACTCCGCGGAGCGCAGCGAGCGCCTCGATGAGATCGCTCCGGCGAACGGCGACGCCGAGCGTCCTTCGAGCCTTGCCACTGATGTAGAAGCCGTCCTGCTGCCCCTGCGCGTAGAGCGTCGTCGCTCGCGCAGGCTCACCGTTGAGCCGACATGCTTCTTCGCCTGCCCACAGCGCAAACGAAAAGTAATCCGGATCCATGACCGTCACGCCGACCGAAGCCACGTGGACGTCCGCGAGGACAGCCCACACCGCGTCTGAGGAGAAAAGCGTCAGATCGGGTGGCGAACAGCCGGGCTGAAGCTGGATTTGCGTGGCCTCCACAATGGGAATCCTCGGCGCCAGCAGGGCCTGGTAGTCGACGACGGCGTCGCGATGCAGCGCCGACGCGGTCTCGGGCGCTGGACGAGGACCGGTGTCGGAGGAGACCGCCGCCATGTGGAGAGCGTAGCAGACTACGCAAAACACGGAAGATCTCACCGTCGCTCCGTTGAATATGTACGACGTTTCGCCGCCCGGCGGACTCTTGTCTAGGACCGTGCAGTCGTCTCCTCGGCCGAAATCGCTGGCAATATCTGCATAGCGATTCCTGCTGCGTTCATGGCTGGGCAAGCTTTAGGGTCCGACGGGACGAGACAGCGTTTTCGACTGAGAAATAGAATGGACCTTTCGAACATCAAAGCCTGCGTTTTCGATACGTTTGGCACGGTATTGGATTGGCGGGGATCGGTGTCCCGCCAAGTCGCGGAAGTGGCCAAAACCAAAGGCGTCGAAGGCGATTGGAATGACTTCACCGACCAATGGCGCGGATACTACTACAGGTGGACGGCCGAGATCGGCCAGGGGAAGCGCCAGTATCTCTCGATCGACTACATTCACCGCATCGGTCTCGATCATCTGGCCGAAGAGTTCGGGTTGCCGCTTTCCGACGAAGAGAAGACATCGCTTTTGCAGGCTTGGCGCCATCTCGATCCATGGCCGGATTCCGTCGAAGGTCTGACGCGTCTGAAGAAGAAGTTCATCATCAGCCCACTGTCGAACAGCGACTTCGGCATGATGGCCGAGATGAGCAAGAACGCCGGTCTCCCGTGGGATGCCATCATCGCGGCCGAGCTGGC
>CBDUCC010000585.1:0-1877 GCA_965365555.1 uncultured Myxococcales bacterium
CGCCAAGGATCTCGGACGTTACGCCGTCGCCGGGCCCGCCGATATACGTAATTGTCCTCGACGACGATTCCGCACGGTTCACTCGACCCGTAAGGGGTAGCTGGTGCAGATGACACTCCGAAATCGAGGGTCCCGCTTCGGGAGGCGGAAACCGTCGATGATCTTCGAGGTCATGGGGAAGGTATGCGACCACCTGCCACACATCCAGCATCGGGCTCAACGCCTTCGCAGGGTCACCGGCTCCCCGAGCCCGACCCGTGTCGAGAAAAACGCATTCGGGTCTCCAAGCACCCGAACTTACGAGCTTTTTTGAGTGGGTTCCTGTCCCCTAGTCGAGGAACTCGATCAGGGACATGGGGGCGTTGTCACCGCGGCGGTGGTTTACCTTGATCACGCGGGGGTACCCGCCGCCCTTGTTGTCCTTGGCTCGCTCGAGGTAGCGCGGAGCGATGTCGGTGAAAAGCTTGTGGATCAGGTCCACCTCTTCGACCGTGCCGTCCGGATGCGTCTTTGCGAGCTGCTTCGGGAGAAAGCGCGCAACCTGCCGGCGCGCATGGAGACGACGCGACAGAATGCGCTCACGCTCGGCCTCGTCGAGCTTCGCGACATCGACGGTGAGGTCATCGCCCAAACGAAGCGCCTTGGTAACGAGACGCTCGGCGATCCGACGAAGCTCCTTGGCCTTCGCGTCGGTCGTCTTGATTTGCTCGTGCAAGACCAGGTTGCCCGCCATGTTTCTGAACATGGCGCGGCGATGACTGGTGTTGCGACCGAACTTCCTGCCTGCCTTCTGATGCCTCATGACGACCTATCCGTGAGCCAAACGCTAACTACTTAATGATTGGCCTGCTGCGTCTTCCAGCGCTCGAGCATCTGCGACCAGTTGTCGATCTGCATCCCGAGGGAAAGACCCATATCAGCCAGGATTTCCTTGATTTCCTTGAGCGACTTCCGCCCGAAGTTCTTGGTCTTGAGCATCTCGCCCTCACTCTTCTGCACCAGCTCGCCGATCAATTTGATGTTGGCGTTCTGGAGGCAGTTCGCGGAGCGAACCGAGAGCTCGAGCTCGTCGACCGAGCGGAAGAGGTTCTCGTTGAGCGGCTCCTCGGAGCTCGCTTCCTCGACCGGCTCGTCCTGCTCTTCGAAGTTGATGAAGATGGTGAGCTGGTCCTTGAGGATCTTGGCGGCGTAGGCGACTGCGTCGGCCGGCTTCACGGCGCCGTTGGTCCAAACCTCGAGGGTGAGCTTGTCGTAGTCGGTGATCTGACCGACACGGGCGTTGGTCACCGTGTAGTTGACCTTGCGAATCGGTGAGAACAGCGAGTCGATGGCGATGGTTCCGATCGGAATGCCCGCCGTCTTGTTGCGGTCCGCCGGCACGTAGCCGTGACCCACGTTGATCGTGAGCTCCGCCGCGAAGCGACCCTCCTTGGCGAGCGTGCAGATCTTGTGCTCCGGATTGAGAATCTCCACCTGGTCGTTGACCTGGATATCAGCAGCGGTGACGACGCCCGGCCCTTCCTTCTCGATGCGGACGGTCTGAGGGCGCGCCGTGTGGGAACGAACGACGACCTCTTTGAAGTTGAGGACCATCTCGGTGACGTCTTCGACGACATCGGGCACCGAGGTGAACTCGTGCAGAGCTCCGTCGATCTTGACGGCCGTGATGGCCGCGCCCTGAAGCGAGGACAGCAAGACGCGTCGCAGGGAGTTGCCGAGCGTGATGCCGAAGCCACGCTCGAGCGGCTCAACGACGAACTTGCCGTAGGTGTCGCTGAGGGACTCCTGATCGACTGGGACGTTTCTAGGGCGAATGAGCTCACGCCAATTGCGTGCGACTAGGGTCGGACTCGTCATCAATTGCCTCCGCAGCCTTC
>CBDUCC010000586.1:0-1875 GCA_965365555.1 uncultured Myxococcales bacterium
AGGCCAGTAGCTCCAATTGGTAGAGCAGCGGATTCCAAATCCGCGGGTTGTGGGTTCGAATCCCTCCTGGCCTGCCGCGAGGAACGACGATGGCAATCACGAACGAACAAGACAAAGCGAGACCGACAGGAACGCTCGGCGTCGAGCGTTGGGTGCAGTTCGCCTACGCCGCCTGTGCGATCACGCTCGCCTGGTTCCTCATCAAGCTCAGCGGTGCCGTCTGGACGCTTCTGGCCGAGACGGTGGATGCCGTGCCGGAGCCGAACGATACGATCGTCGCCGTCGGCTCGGGTCTGGTCGCGTTGATCGCGGCGGTGGTAAGCTACCGTTCGAAGAAGATTCACACCTTCGTCGTCGAGGTGTGCGTCGAGCTCTCGAAGGTCACTTGGCCGACCCGCAAGGAAACCTGGTCACAAACGATCGTGGTGATCATCGTGTCGATCATCGCAGCGGTCATCCTCGGCGTATTCGACGCTGTTTGGGCGCAGATCACTGACTTCATTTACGACGTGTGAGCATCATGAAGTGGTACGTCGTGCAGGCCTACTCCGGCTACGAAAACAAAGTGAAGCTCTCCCTCGAGGAGCGCATCAAGCAAGCGGGTATGGAATCGCGGTTCGGGAACATTCTCATCCCGAAAGAGAACGTCCAGGAAAGCCGCGGGGGTAAACCGCGTCTGAGCTCGCGGACCTTCTACCCCGGTTACATCTTCGTGCAGATGGATCTCTCCGACGAGACCTGGCATCTGATCAAGGACACCCCAAAGGTCAACGGCTTCGTCGGAGGTCGGCATCCTTCGCCCGTGCCCGAGCGAGAGATCGCCGCGATCGAGCAGCAGGTCGAAGAGGGAGCGGCCAAGCCAAAGCCGCGCGTCGAGTTCGAGAAGGGCGACCACGTCCGAGTCACCGACGGCGCTTTCGCGAACTTCACCGGCACGATCGAAGAGGTAAACCCGGAGAAGCACAAGGTTCGCGTCCTCGTCTCGATCTTCGGTCGCGCCACGCCGGTGGAGCTCGACTACATCCAGGTCGAGAAAACAAACTAGGGACACGCACCCCCTCCAAAACCGACGTCATTTCGGGCTCTTGGAGACCCTAACGCGAATTTTCCCGGTACCGGCCCCTGCGCAGGGCGTGCCTGCCCCCCGTGCGGTTCCGCCAGGCGCGATCGATTCAACCCCCGCCGTCGTCCTCCCTCTGGGTCGGTCGCTGCAGTGTCGCCTTGGCAGCGCGCTCCACCGGGCTTCGCGCTCCAGAACCGCGATCTGCGATGCTTCTCAAGGCTGGGGTGCTTTGGGGGGCGGGAAATTCGCAGTTGGGTCTCCAAGAGCTTGGAATGGCTTGGTTTTTGGGGGGGGTGCGTGTCCCCTCGGAGATTTCACAGAAATTGGGTTGCATTTTTTGTGCCTTGGGGCAGAACACGCCGCTCCGGAGAACCCCGTCGCCATGAAAAAGGTCATCGGACAGATCAAGCTTCAACTTCCTGCAGGGAAGGCCAATCCGTCGCCGCCCGTCGGGCCCGCGCTGGGTCAGCACGGCGTCAACATCATGGCGTTCTGCAAGGAGTTCAACGCGAAGACGCAGAAGGATGCCGGTCTCATCATCCCGGTCGTGATCTCGGTGTACCAGGATCGCTCCTTCAGCTTCATCATGAAGACGCCGCCAGCGGCCGTCCTCATCAAGAAGGCGATCAATCTGGAATCCGGCTCCGCCCGTCCGAACAAGGACAAGGTCGGCAAGATCACCCTCGACCAGGTCAAAGAGATCGCCCAGGTCAAGCTTCAAGATACCAACGCAGGCTCGCTCGAGACGTGCATGCAAAGCATCATCGGCACCGCGCGTTCCATGGGGGTCGAGCTCGTCGAGTGACGCTCGA
>CBDUCC010000587.1:0-1856 GCA_965365555.1 uncultured Myxococcales bacterium
TCTCGTCGAAGCGCTTCACCTGCTCGTCGGGGTCGCTCCGCTCCATCGCCCCCGCGGTTCAGTTCCCGAGCTCCACGGTTCGCATCGCGTTGGCTTCGGCCTCCGCGATATCGAGGATCAGTGGCATGGGCTCGTTGGCGAGCCAACCGGGCAGCAGGTCGTCGTAGTTGTCCGAGTCGAAATCACCCGACTGGCCCCCAGGGATCTGGAACGTGCAGGACACTCCCGCCGGAAGCGCCTCGCAGACCATTCGGGTCGAGGGGCCCGAGGTCTGCTGGTAATTCGAGTTCGGGTTGGCGACGTCGATGGTGGAGAGGCCTCCGTCATTGGCGTACGGAGACTCGCCCGGCGCCGGATTGTTGTACGTCGTGATGCCGAAGTTGTCGAAGTCCGAGCGCAGAATGGCTCCATGGATGCGACCCCAGGCCCATTGGCTCGCGTCCACTCCAATTCGCTCTTCGAGGAACTTCCCGGCGGTGTCGAGCGCCATGCCCATGATGTCGAACTCGGTTTCGGTTTGGTCCGTGGTCTCGATGTCGTCCCAGTAGATGTTGCCTGCGACGAGCTGCGATGGATCGACGATGGAATAGAACGCGGCGAAGTTCACCCCGTTGCCGTTGGGCGGCCCGATGTCCGGGTTGCCCTGGGCGTTTTCGTCTCGGGTAATCGCTCGGTTGAGCTCGCGCAGCGCAACGTGGAAGGCCGTGCAGCCGATCGACGAGGTCAGGGTCGCTTGATCCGAATCGAGCGGCGACATCTCGGAGCTGGTCCCATCGAGCCCCGTCGGACACTCGTAGTCCCAGGCCTGCAATGCATCGACGATCTTCTGAGCCGACGCCGTCAGCGTGGTCTCCTGTGCGTTCGCGATCGCGAGAATTCCGGGCGTCATCTCTTCGCCGATGTACGAATGCACGTCGCTCACGATCGAGAGCATCGTGTCGACCGTGTGTTCCTCGCCCCCCGCCTCGAGAAGGCGAACGATCTGGGCATGACGGTACCCGTCGGCGGCGCCGACCTGGAAGGGAGGTCCCTCGTTGGTCGGGTCGTTGTCGAAGAGGGCGCCGGTCATGTCGTTGTTCGCCGTCGCGACGAAGCCTGCGGGCGGATTGACGGCTTGCGGAAGCTCTTCGATGGCGAAGTACTCGGTCCACTCGTACGCGCCGAGGCCTGGGATCGGAAGCCAGGGAGCGGCTTCGCCGTCGATGTTGGTCGCCCAGGTTCGTTTGGGCAGTCGGTTGTAAGGGAACCAGCCGATGTCTCCGTTGCGATCCGCGACGACGAAATTCTGGCCAGCCGACGTGATACCCCTGAGTGCCTGCTGCGCCTCGGCCACGGTCGTGGCCTGCGCCAGGTCGAGGAAGGCTTGAAAATCGGTGGTCGCATCCTGACCGGTCCACCGAAGCGTCAGCGCCACCCCGCTTTCGGCATCGATCGCTCGCACCGGACCGTGATGGGGAACGAACAGAAGCTCCACGTCTTCGGTGCTCCCGTCGTTCAACTGCACCGAGAACGTCTTTCGAACGAAATCGACGACCTCACCCTGGAACCGAACGCCTGTCGGCTCACCCTCGGTCAGAACCACCTCTTCCTGGTAGACGTCGCTCGAAGTCATGCTCGTGGTCGTCACGCCCCAGGCGATGTCCTCGTTCTGACCGACGAACATGATCGGCACGCCGGCGAACGTGTGTCCGGTGGTCTTCAGCGTGCCTTCTCCGTTGGTGCTCGAGTCGAGCGTGACGACGTACCAGATCGGCGGGTTGCTGAGACCAAGGTGCGGGTCGTTCGAGAGCAGCGCGTTGCCGTCCTGCTCGAGCAGGCTCTTGCCGACGGTGTAGCCCTGGGCCACGAGGAAGGTG
>CBDUCC010000588.1:0-1848 GCA_965365555.1 uncultured Myxococcales bacterium
GCGAACCCGATTCCCATGCCGAGGCCATCCAGAGCCGCGCGCCCGACCGTGTTCTTGGACGCGAAGGCCTCGGCGCGCCCGAGGATCAAGCAGTTCACCACGATCAGCGAAATGAAGGCGCCGAGCGCCTTGTAGAGGTCGAGGCTGATCGCCTGAATGACGTAGTCCACCAGCGTCACGAAGGTCGCGATGACCAAGATGTACGTCGCGATGCGGACTTCCTTCGGAATGAAGCGTCGCAATAGCGACACGACGATGTTTGACATCAGCAGCACGAACGCGGTCGCCAACCCCATGGCGAGCGCGTTCCTCGCGGAGTTCGAAACCGCCAGAGCCGGGCACATGCCGAGCACCTGCACGAAGACCGGATTCTCCTTCCACAAACCCTTGATGAACTCGTCGGTGCTGCTCTTCGACGCCGCCATGGCCTATTCGCCTCCTTCAAGCACCTGAAGGTTGCGCTGGATGCGTGGCACCCAGTACTGAGCGCTCCCGTCGAGGATATGGGCGATCGCCTCCGACGAGATCGTCGCCCCGGTGATGCCATCGACCTCCCACGGCTGCGTCTTTTCACCATGCCGAACCGGTACGATGGCATGGGCGAGCGCCGAAGAATCCGCCGCGAGGGCCACGTCCAGACGGTCGAAGTTCGCCAAGAAGTCGGGGTCCTTCTCGATCTTGTCGCCGAGGCCTGGAGTCTCTTTGCTCTCGAGAACCTGAATGCCGATGATCGCCTCGTCGGCAAAGGAGTACCCGTAGATGAGCCGAATCACGTCTTGATAGCCCATGCCCTGCGCCTCGATGGCGATGCCCACGAGCCCGTGGGCGTCGTCGTAGCCCGCATAGACCTGCTGCGCCCCCGTGCTTTCGCCCTCGACGGCGGACAATCTTCCAGAACCGTCGAGACGAAACGTTTTGCTCGTGGTGGCGGCGGGCAACACGTGAAAGATCGCGCTCCGCAGGGCTTCGGCTTTGTTGCGCTCGATGATCGGCTGCGTCGCTTGAAACACGCCCACGATGAGGAGGCCACAGACTACACCGACCCCCACCATGGCGCGGTACATGTGCCAGGTGCTGGTTTGAGCTGGACGTGCAGCCTCCACGGCAGGACTCACGGCGAAACCTCCTTGCGTCGAGTGCCGTAGACAGCCGGCCGGAACCATCGATCGAGGTGAGGTGTGAGCGCATTGCCGAGAAGAATCGCGTACATCACGCCTTCGGGAAGCCCGCCCCAGGTGCGGATCACGACCGTCACCAGTCCGATGAGCGCCCCATAGAGATAGCAACCTCCGGAGGTCATGGGAGAGCCCACCATGTCGGTCGCCATGAAGGTCGCGCCGAGCATCAAGCCGCCGGAAAACAGCATGAATCCGGGCGACGCGTAGCGACTCGGGTCCACGAGGTGAAGGGCGCCGCTCGAGACGAACACCGCGGCGAAGATCGCGACGGGGATGCGCCAGTTCATCATGTTGCGCGCGATGAGATAGACGCCACCGATCAAGATGAGCGCGCTCGACGTCTCGCCTGCCGAACCGTCGATGAACCCCATGGCCAGATCCGCAGTGGCGGTCGTTTCGCCGCCGAACTTCCAGAGGGCGAGCGGGGTGGCCGAGGTGATGCCGTCAACGGCCGGCTCGGTGAAGGGCAAGGTCAAGGTCGAGGATGGGAGCGAAGCGAAGCGGCCGGCGGTGAAGCCCGGGATCCAGGTCGTCATCGCCACCGGGAAGGCGGCTTGGAGCACGGCGCGCCCAACGAGTGCGGGGTTGAAGGTGTTGTAGCCGAGGCCGCCAAACAGCGCCTTGCCCAAAGCCACGCAGATCACGCCTCCGACGGCCACCATCCACAGAG
>CBDUCC010000589.1:0-1807 GCA_965365555.1 uncultured Myxococcales bacterium
AACGGCAACCGCGTGCCGTCGAGGACCCGCGACTCCAGGGTCCAGTCGTCGGCGATTTCGATCGCGAAGGTCGGGCCGAAGACGATCTGCCCGAGGCGCTCGATGGCCTCCTTCAGGGGCTGCACATAGGCCTGCCTCGCGGCATCGCGGTGTGTGTTCATGGTGTGCCAGAGGCGCTCGGCCGCCGCCGCGCGGCGCCGCGTCGCATCGAGGTCGCGCTCGAGCTCCTCCGCCCTGCGCTCCGCCGCTTCCAGCGCTTCGAAGCGGCCGTCGGCCTGTGCCTGTGCCAGGCGATCGTCGAGCACGGCCAGGTTACGCTCCGCAGCGGCCAGGTCTCTTTGCGCCCTTTCGAGCGACTCCGCTGCGTTCGTGTACAGCGTCTCGACGGCGTCGGGCGCCAGCGCCTCCAGACGTTCACGGATATCGTTCACGCCTGCCTCAAGCTTTTGCTGTTTTTCGGTGCCTTGCCGAATCCTTGCGTCGAGGTCGCCGTCGGATGTTTCCTCGCGACTCGCTGCGAGGCGCGACTTCTTTTCATTCAGCGTCGCTTCGAGTGCCACGACCGACTGCGCGGCCTCGCGCAGCTCATTGTCGGCACCGGCCTCTTCGGTTCTCAGCTCGGCTTCCCGCTCTCGGGCCTCCTCGACGGCCGCCTCGGCTTCTTTCAGCGCCTTTTCGGCCGCAGCCAGCAGGTCGCGTGCGTCGGCGATATTCTCCGGCAGGTCCGTTCCGGCTGTTCGCTGCTCGCGGTAGGCATCGCTGCGCTCCCGCAGCGAGCGCGCCAGCTCGTCGATCTCCTCCGGCGTCTCGTCGCCGAGCAGGTCGTCCAGCTTCGACTTCAGCGCTTTGAGCTGTTGCTGGGCCGTCCGCCTGACCTCGTTCTGCGCAACGGCTTCCTCGAGTGAGGCGACGGCATAGCGCTCGAGGGCCTGCCGGAAGTCCGCCTCGGCCTCGCTGACCTCGGTCTCGAGTTCCGCCGCCGAGTGCGGGGGCGCAATACGCAGCGACGCGACACCCGGGAGACGGATGTCCATCGCGGCGGCCACCGTGCGTTCGGCAACATCGTTACTGTCGAGCGACAGCGTTTCACTGTCGATCTCGACATCGAGCTCGCGCTACGCGGCGACGACGACCTTCGTCGCCGCGAGATCGCGTTTCTGGCGCGCAAGCTCGAGCCTGCGATCGAGCGCGCGCAGCGCATCGAGGCCTTCGTCGTCGATTTTCACCTGGTGGAGTGTCTTTGATTCCGACTGGAGCTTCTCGGACAGATCCCTGTGCGAGCGCTTCCTCTGCTCGGCGCTGGCGAGCTCTGCCAGGTCATCCAGGTACGCGCGATCGTCTCTCGCGGTTTCCTGGCGCTTGCGTGCCTCGTTGCGGCGCTTTCGCTTGTCCTCGGCGACCAGCATGGCGCTCTCGGACTTGCTCTGCAGTTCGTCGGCGCGATGCTGCAGCGGCTCCTGTTGCTTCCGCTGTTTCGCCAGTAGCTCCTCATCCCGGCCGATGCTTTCGATGAGCGCCTTGCGCTCGGCCGCCGCCTTGTCTGCGGCGGCGAGTTGCCCGGCTGCAGCTTCGAGCTGCGAGGCTTTGAGCTCCAGCTCCTGCTTCAGGCTGCCGACGGCTTTCCAGGAAGCCTCGTGTTCTTTGACCTTGGCCTCGAGCTCGGGCAATGATCCCTGCCGCCGGCGAACGTCGGCCCGGATGCGCTGCTGTTCTTCGGCGTTGCGCTCCACCTCGGCCAGTGCCTGCGTGGCGGCGTCCCGGTCGGCTATCGCCTGTGCCGCTTTCTTCTCCAGCGCTGCGAACTGGG
>CBDUCC010000590.1:0-1803 GCA_965365555.1 uncultured Myxococcales bacterium
GGAGCACGATCGTTCGGGGGATCACTTCGCTGGTTCCAACGGCTCACGGCGTGTACCAGATCGCCGACGTATAGGCACGCTCCTGTTGGCTCGCCGGCACATCCTTCGGAAGATCGACGCCGAAGAAGGCCGCGTCATAGGTCGTCCACCTCGGCGTCGGAACCTCGAGGACACGCACGTAGTAGAAGGCGCGGTCCGAGGGACTGAAATCGGGGTCCTCCCAGTAGCCGAAGAGCATCGGGTCGCCGATGCTGTTTCTGTAGCTCGCCTGTTCGACGTCGACCGTATCGCCGACCGGGGTGGTGCAGCGGCCGTCGGCCCCGATGGTGCGGCCGTCGGAGACCGCCACGTCGTACACCCGTTCTTGGAGCTCACCGGATGCATCGAGCCACCCCTTGATGATCTGGACGCGATCGAGGTTGGCGCCGTCCGGATCACGGAGGGCCCGGATGACCACCTTCGGGACCTTTCCGACGGGCGCGCCGTGAAGATCACCGCCCATGGGCACGCCATTGCTGTAGCCGTGGAAGGCGAAGTCGGGCCGGTGGATGTCGTCGGGCTCGAATTCCCAGCCCGCGAAGACCCGCACGGTGATGCGCGTTCCGGTCGTGCCGTAGACCTCTTTCCGCTCCATGGCATCGAAGATCGCTTCGCGTGTGTTCTCGGTCGCCCAGACCGCCGCGAGACCGGCTGCCAACGTCTGGACGTGCCGGATCGTGATGTCGGGGCCATTCTCCTCCTGGAGGTACCCGGTGATTGCTTCATCGAACCGGTGCGGGCTCGCGCTCGGCTCCGCCGGCGTCGCCTTGCCGAAGTAGTTGTCCTCCTGGGTGGTGGCGAGGGCGGTGTGGGTGTCGGTCGAGCCGACAACGCCGAACTTGAAGGGGTTCACCCCGAGCTTGGCCTCATACGCCAGCCCGCGCTCGAGGGCGGTGCGGGCGTACTCTTTCGGCAGCATGTCGGGGGTCTTGGGCTCGGGGCCGAAGCTCCCCTTGTCCCAGGTGCCGTAGTCGGCGAACTCGTCGTCCGGTGAGAGCAGCGGGTGGGCCTCACCGTCGCCCTTGATCTGGGTGATCTCGTAGATCGGCTCCCAACGCATGCGGCTCTCGGCGTAGGCGCGGTCGAGTGGATCCCCGCCCAGGGTCGTGTCGTCGAACATGAGCCCGTTTGAGAGATTTCCGTTGTGCGGGATGGCCAGCATCTGTCCGCCCGTCTTCTCCTCGTACGCCGCCATCCATGCCCACAGGTCCTCTGGGTCGGCCGAATCGTAGTTGGAGAAGGGCAGCACGCGGTCCGCCATGGCGTTGTCATCGCGAAACACGATGTTCCGATGGAGGTTGTTGCCGCCCGGGCTCGCGGTCCACTCGAAGCCGATGAACGCGGTAAATGCGCCCGGTTGATTGTACTTTTCGGCGGCCTCGGTGACCCGCTCCCACATGGAGCGTGTGAGAGCCTCCTGACCCGCGAGGGGATCCTCCCCCGCCCCCATGGCGGTTCCCCAAAGGGTGTACGCCGCGCCGTAGTCGCCGCTCTGTACGAGGTCGAAGATCTCGCGACCGAAATCTGTCTTGAGGAGGTCGGGGTTGGCCTCGGCGATCATCGGCGCCAGCCCGAGGTTCTCGGCGTGGTCGGCGACCACCAGGAAGTCGAGCGGACGCTGCAGGCGCGCGCGGACGCCTCCAGATGCTACGACGATCTCGCCACGCGCGAAGCGGTAGGCCTCCTCGGGGCCGATGCGGCAGCCGATCATGCCGGCGTCGGTGGAGTACGAGGTGTGGGTGTGGGTGTCGCCCCAGAAGACCC
>CBDUCC010000591.1:0-1786 GCA_965365555.1 uncultured Myxococcales bacterium
TGCAGACATCCGTTATCTCGACGTCTACCGCCGGCTCGCGACGCTCTACCAAACCCTCGGGCAGCACGCGGAGCTGATGCAATTGACCGAGCAGCGCATCGATGCAGGTGCGGACAACCCGACCTTGGTCGCTCTTCTGCTCGAGCAAGCGCAGCAACGAAGAACGGTCGGAGACCTCGATGGCGTCCTGCAGGCGCTCGATGACGCCCTCGAGCTCGACCCTCGGAACTTCAAGGCGCTGCAACAGCTCGTGCAGACCCACCGCGCACGGAGCGACTGGCAAGGGGCTGCGCAAGGCTTGATCCGCATCGCACGCCTCAAACGAAGTAACGAGGAGGAGGTCTGGGCCTTCTGCCAGTTGGGCGAGATCTACCACGAGCAGCTCGACGACCTCGACCGCGCTGAGGCATCCCTCCGTCGCGCGCTCGACCTGGCTCCGACGCACAGCGAAGCGCTCGACCGTCTCGCTTCGGTGCTAGTTCAAAGTCAAAAGACGCGGGAAGCGGCCCGTCTGCTGCAGATCCTAGCGCAGAGGGCGACCGACGAGACGGCTGCGCGCGACTACCGGATTCGGCTTTCCCGCGCGGTCGAGCTTGCCGGGGATGCGCGACGGGCCGAAGCGGTCTTCGAGGAGCTCAGAATCGAACGACCCACCGACCCGGACGTGATTCTCGCATTCGCCGACTACTACCATCGCCAAGGCGCGGGCCCTGCCGAAGCGATGCACCTCAATCGGGCGGCAAACGATCTCCGAGAGGCAATCGATGCGCGACCCGGCGACGAAGGGCTGTGGTCCACCCTGGTGCGGGTCGTTGGCCGCCGCCATGGCCCGGACGCGGCGTCCTGCGTCGCAGGTGCGGCGATCGCCATCGGCCACTCGCCGACTCTGTTCGAAGGGTCTGTCGGCAGCCACGGGGAGTCGCAAGGACAGGTGAAGCTCCCGCTGCCGCCTGGCATGGACCCGATCCTGGCGCCGCCGAGCCTGCCGAAGACCGCCCGACGCCTTTTTGCGCTCTGCGAACATGCGTTCGACAAGATGCTCCCGTTCGACGCAGCGGCATGGCGCCTTCGTCGTCCGTCGGGCGCCCAACGAGTACTGGCCGACGAGGCCGGTGCGGCCGCGGAGGCGCTCGGGATCAGCGAGCCACGGATTCGGATCACGCAGGTTGCGCCTGCGGCCTGCATGCCGATTCTAGGGGACCCACCCACCTTGGTCGTCGGCGCCGCGCTCCACGAGCTGACGACGCCGGAGGAACGCTTCTTCCTTTTCGCCCGAGCCCTGAAGGTGGCAGGCAGCCAGATGGCACCGGCTCTTCGCGCCCGCCCGGAGGAGCTCGACGCGGCGCTCCTCGCCCTGCTGCTTGGCCACGACCCGAGCCGTCGCGATGGCGTGGACTCGCAGATGCTTCAAGAGCTTCGCAAGAAGCTTCTGAGGGCCGTGCCAAGACGGTGTCGGGACGAGGTCGAAAGCCTCGTGCTCGAGCTCCGGAGCCTCCCTGCGTTCTCGACCCGCCTCCTCCCCTTCGCGGTCAGCAACTTCGGCGACCGCGCCGCCTTGGTCCTGACGGGCGATACCCCAGCCGCAGTGAGCGGGCTCCTCAAGATCGCAGGGCACGAGGTGCCGGCTGGGCACGGCGGCCGTCTCCAGGCCGTGGCCGGGACGCCGGAGGCCATCGCACTGGTTCGTTTCGCCATCAGTGACGCACATTTTGAAGCTCGAGCCCAAGCTGGTGTAGATCGGTAGAACGATGCGACTCGGTTTGATCGGCCCGGCGGGCTCCGACTC
>CBDUCC010000592.1:0-1774 GCA_965365555.1 uncultured Myxococcales bacterium
CCTTCAAAGAGCTCAACCGCTGCGCCTGTCCCACCACCTGCTCGCATGGGCGGAGATGCTCGAGCGAGACCGAGGTCGCCTGATCGACGCCGCCCAGCGCATGAACGAGTCGCCACTCGGCGCGGCTGCCCTGGCCGGCACGACCTTTCCGGTGAATCGAGAGGCTACGGCCGAGTCGCTCGGCTTCGACCGGCCGATGCGGAACTCCGTCGACGCGGTGAGCAGCCGTGACTTCCTTCTGGAAGCCGTCAGCGCGCTCGCGATCTGCTCGGTCCACCTCTCCCGGATCGCCGAGGAGCTCGTGCTCTGGTCGAGCCAGGAGTTCGCGTTCATGCAGATGAGCGACGCATTCACCACGGGATCGTCGATCATGCCGCAGAAGAAGAACCCGGACATGCCCGAGCTGGTACGCGGAAAGACCGGTCGAGTGGTGGGCTCCCTGGTCAACCTCATCGTGATGCTCAAAGGGCTTCCGTTGGCGTACAATCGAGACCTCCAAGAGGACAAGGCGCCGGTCTTCGAGGCGTTCGACACGGTGCACGACTGCCTTGCCGTCCTCACCGGTGCCATTGCCTCGGCGAGCTTCGATCGGTCCCGGATGACCGCGGCTCTGAGCAACGGTTTCCTCGATGCCACCGAGGTGGCCGACTGGCTCGCCGCCAGGGGCGTTCCCTTCCGAGAAGCCCATCACGTCTCGGGACGGCTGGTCCAGCGCGCGGCGAAGGAAGGCAAGACGCTCTCGGAGCTTCCACTCGAAGTCTATCGCACCGAACACGAGGCCTTCGACGAGTCGATCTTCGCTGCGCTCGACATGGAGACCGCGGTCGAGCGCCGAAACGTGTTTGGCGGACCGGCGCGGAGCCGGGTGTCGGACGCGATCGCCGAGCTTCGGGGTCGACTCCAGAGCCGCCGGGACACATAACGAGCCTGCCATGTCGAACGCGCACATCCCGGAGTCACCCTGGTTCGCCTACCGAGAGGGAACCCTCGCTTGCGAGGGTGTTTCGCTGGAGTCGATCGCGGCGGAGGTGGATACGCCGGCGTTCGTCTACTCGGGCGCATCGATCGATGACGCCTACCGCTCGATCGACAAGGCCCTCGACTTTGCACCTCACCTGATCGCGTACGCGATCAAGGCCAACGGGAACCTCTCCATCCTTTCGAGACTCGCATCGCAGGGGTGCGGTGCCGACATCGTATCGGGCGGGGAGCTTCAGCGCGCCCTGAAGGCGGGCTTCCCCCCCGAGCGCATCGTCTATAGCGGCGTCGGGAAACGACGCGAAGAGATCATGGCTGCCGCCGAAGCCGGTATTCGCGCGCTGCACGTCGAGAACATCCAGGAGCTCGATGTCGTAGAGAGCGTTGCCCTCGAACTCGGGCGTCCGCTCTGCATCGGCCTGCGAGTGAACCCGGATGTCGACGCCAAGACGCATCCATACATCGCGACGGGCCTCCGTGAGTCGAAGTTCGGACTCTCGCTTCCCGTCGCGGAATCGCTTCTGCCTCGAATCGCACAGAGCTCGCACCTTCGACTCGAAGCGGTGGCCTGCCACATCGGCTCTCAGCTCTCCTCCCCCGGTCCGCTCCGCGAAGCGATCGAGATCCTCGGCCGCTTCGCCGCGCGGTGCATCACGCAAGGTGCCGAGCTTCGAGCGATCGACGTGGGCGGTGGCTGGCCGATGCACTACGGCCAAGAGGTCGATCCCTACCCACCGGCTCAGGCGTTCGGCGACGCGATCCGGCAAGGCCTCGAGGCGTCGGGCATGCTGCGCCC
>CBDUCC010000593.1:0-1760 GCA_965365555.1 uncultured Myxococcales bacterium
AGGCCTACGACATTCCACGCGAAGACAACCTCGAGCTGCGCGAGTTCCCGACGCTCGAGCACGTGGTCCAGTTCGTCCGCGATCGACGCCCCGACCTGGCGGCAGCTCCCGCAGCCCCCGCCCCCGAAGCATCCTCGGCCGACTCGATCACCGAGAAGGTTCTCGGGATCGTGTCGGAGCAGACGGGGTATCCGCCCGACATGTTGGACCTCGAGCTCGATCTCGAAGCGGATCTCGGGATCGACACGGTGAAGCAAGCCGAAACGTTCGCGGCCGTTCGGGAGGCCTACGACATTCCACGCGAAGACAACCTCGAGCTGCGCGAGTTCCCGACGCTAGAGCACGTGGTGCAGTTCGTCCGCGATCGACGCCCCGACCTGGTTGCGGCGGCTCCTACAGAGGCACTCAGTCCGGCCGCGTCCGAGTCGGCCACCTCCGCGCAGACATCGTCGGTGGTCGCCAAGGTGCTCGAAGTCGTCGCCGAGGTCACCGGGTATCCCACCGAGATGCTCGAGCTGGATCTCGATCTCGAAGCCGACCTCGGTATCGACACCGTGAAACAGGCCGAAACCTTCGCAGCCGTCCGAGAGGCCTACAGTATTCCCCGCGACGACAATTTGGAGCTCCGAAACTTCCCGACGATCCAACACGTAATCACCTGGGTCGAGGAACACCGCCCCGAGGCTGGAGAGCCCGCAGCCGTGGAGTCACCCGAGGCAGAAGGCGGGGTCGACGCGCCGGCGGAGCCCAGCAACGACCTCCGCCGCGTTCCGATCGCGACTCTTCGTCCCCCACTCGGTCTCTGCAAACCCACCGGAGTCGAGCTTGGCGAAGGCAGTCGAGTCGTCCTCATGCCGGACCGGGGAGGCGTCGCGGAATCACTCGTCGGGGAGCTCGAGGCGCGAGGGGTCGAAGTGCTCGCGATCGAGGGCACACCGACCCCGGACGAGCTCGGCGAGCAGATTCAAGGTTGGCTCGCCGGTGGACCGATTCAAGGTGTCTATTGGCTCCCCGCGCTCGATCGAGAGGTGGCGATCTCCGAGCTTTCCTCCGAAGACTGGTCCATCGCTGTGCAGCGCAGGGCCAAGCTTCTGTACGCGACCATGCGCACGCTCTACGACCAGGTGTCGGGACGGGGAACCTTTCTCCTTTCCGGGACCCGACTCGGCGGTAAACACGGCTTCGACGAGCATGGCGCCGTTGCGCCACTCGGCGGCGCGGTCACCGGATTCACCAAGACCTACAAGCGCGAGAAGCCCGAGGCGACCGTCAAGGTCGTCGACTTCGAGGCCGATGCCGAACCCTCTTCGGTGGCAACTCGGCTGCTCGCAGAGACCTCGTCCGATCCGGGGGCCTGCGAGCTCGGCTACAGCGGAGGCGATCGTTGGACGATCAGCGCACGCTTGGCGCCCTTGGCTGCGGAGCGCCCATTCCCGCTCGACGATGACACGGTCTTCGTCATCACAGGCGCTGCCGGTTCGATCGTTTCGGCGATCGTCGACGATTTGGCGCGTGCGTCCGGAGGCACCTTTCATCTTCTCGACCTGACGCCCGAGCCCGACGCCTCGGATCCGGACCTCCTGATGTTTCGCGAAGACCCCGAGGGTCTGCAACTCGCGCTCTTCGAACGACTGAAAAAGAGCGGGCAGAAGGCCACACCCGTCGCCGTCCAGAAGCTCATCGCCGGGCTCGAACGCAAAGACGCCGCGCTCCGAGCCATCGAGGCGGTGCGAGCCGCAGGCGGCACACCGCCCTACCAC
>CBDUCC010000594.1:0-1749 GCA_965365555.1 uncultured Myxococcales bacterium
AACGCCGCCGGAGGTCTATCGTGTGGCCGGCGAGGCGCTCGAGCCGAGCCGCTGACGCTCAGTCCGCCCGGCTCGGCAGGCCCGACATCGAGAGCAGACGGTCCACCCCTTGGTCGTCGTACCGAACCAGGCGCTCTGCCTCCAAGGACCTCAGCGTCGCGGCCACTTTCTCGAAGCGCTTCCTCTGGCTGAGCCGCTGCCGAATCTCGCTCTCGACATCCTCGAGCGTCCGGGTCTCGGCCGGGATGATCTGGGTCAACGAGACCACGTGCCAGCCGTAGCTCGTCTCGACCAGTTTGCTCAAAGGTCCTTGCGATTTCGCAGCGAACAGTGCGTCTTCATACGGTTTTTCCAATCCGCCATTTCGAGGAATCGGCGGCAGCTCCTCCACCGTCAATCCGGTCTCGGGCCCCGCTTCGCCTGCCGCGTACCGCCGATAGACCGCCTTCGGCTCCGCGGCCGCCAGGACTTCGGCGAGGATGGCATCAGCGCGCTCCCGGCCGGCGTCCCCCGTGTCCTCGACCACGATGTGCCAGGAGGCCCGCTGCTCGGGAACCTGAAGCTTGTCTCGGTGCTCTTCGAAGTCCGCTCGGACCTCGTCCATCGGGATCGATGCCGGGGTGAGCGCCGACTCGAAGTCCCGAAGCATGGCGCGGACCATCACTCGTTCGACCGCCCGAGCGTCCTCGGCCGACTCTGCGATCCCTCTTCGACGCGCCTCGTCGAGAAGCAATCGTTCGTCGATCAGGCTTTCCAACGCGGCCTCCGGTCCGACCCCCGCCTGGCGCATCCGCGCTTCGACCTCGGAGGCGCCGATCGGATGCCCGCCGACACGGGCCACCACGCGCTCGACATCTCGTGCCGACGCTCTGTCCGTGGGCTTCGTCGAATCCTCGCCGCCACATGCGCAGAGAAGTGCGAGGACCGCGAGCGCCTGTCGGACCCTGTCGCGCATCAGCACCCTGGCCTGCCGCGCCTAGGTGGCGTCGCTTCGCCGACTCTTGAGCCGTGCCTGGATCGGAAGGGCCTCGTGGCGGAATCGCGTCCAGACGGACTGGCCCTCTTCCCGAGCGCGGAGCTCGTCGATCTTGGTCACCGCCGCGGAGCTGCCATTGACGGCAATCTGGTCCGTCGCCATCAGCGCCGACAACCGAACGCCGAGCTCTTCGCTACCGAGCTGGCTCACGAGCGCTGCAATGGCTTTCTCGTTCCCCGATCCGTAGCGGCCCAGCATGTACGCACCCTTGCGAGCCTCGCTGCCCTCCGTGCTCTTCGCTTTGGAGACCCAACAGTCGACGCTGGTATCGCACTCGCTCGCCAGCGGGAGCATCTGCTCGTTCTCGGCGAACTTCTCGCGGTAGCCGCCATCCTCAGAACGCCGCTCCCGGGAAATCAGGGCTTCGAGGCTCGCCGCTTCCTCCTTGTTGGCGAGTAGCGCGTAGTTTTGAACCGCGATGATGCGAAGCTCCGGGTTGGCCGTGCGGTCTGCAGCCTGTTCATAGATGAACGGCATCATCTCGGGGTCGTAGGTGTGTGCAATGACCGCAAGAAGCTGTCCTCGCATGGCAACGCCTTGATAGCCCTTCGGAAGACTGCGGTAGACGCTCTTCAGGGTCGACCGAACGCGCTCTTGGTCCGTCTTCGGCACGTCGATCCGGACGAGCGCGATCGCAGCGTTCAGCTTTCTCGCGGTGTCGTTCGTCGCCGTTTCGGCGAGCAGCGGCTCGAGCGCCTCCGAGAACCCTAGCG
>CBDUCC010000595.1:0-1730 GCA_965365555.1 uncultured Myxococcales bacterium
ATGGCCTCCATGGTGAGCTGGGGCAGCCCGTCGACGTCGTTGTCGCTGGCCCAGACACAGGCCAGGACGAAGAGGTCGCCGCCGTACATGAACGACGGGATGTCTTCCTGGGCCAACGGCAAGAGGTTCTCGTGCCAGGCGACCTGCGAGCCGCCCGAGGCCGAGGTCAGCGTATGCTCGGTCAGGATGAGACGTTCATCCGTGCACACCCTGTCGCGGCCATCGCCATCATGCCAGCCTGGCTCCGGCCGCGCGATCCGGAGGCGACGCGCGTGGTGCACAGCGCTCGGACAGACGGCTACAGCGTTACCCGCGACCCGAACATGGCCGTGCAACGCGTCGTCATTGCCAACTCCGATCTCGCGCGCCCCGAGGGCGGGGAACCGTCCGTTCGGCTCGGCTTCGAGGGGATCCGCTCGTTCGAGCTCGAGTTCCTAAACCCGCCTCCCCTGCGTCTCGGGGATCCCGCCAAGCGGTTCTAGCGTTCCGCCTCAGAGACCCATGTCGAGCACGGCGCGAAAGCGAATGCTGTTTTCCATGACCTTGGCGAAACCCTCGTTCGCTTGTTCGAGGGAAAAGCGTTCGATCTGAGGCCGGACCTTCGTCAGCGCCGAGAATCGCATCGTGTCTTCGCTGTCGACCGCCGAGCCGCTGGGCCAGCCGTGAATCATCTTTCCGGAGAGCATCCCCATGGCACCGAATGAGATCGGATCCGGGGCGGCCGCGACGATCATCAGCTTGCCTCGTCCGGCGAGCCCGTGGATGACTCCCTCGATCGCCTTTCCGCTGGGTGCCGTCGCTAGGATCACGTCGGCGCCGCCTAGCTTCTGGAGCTCCTCGGCCTCGTCCTCGGCGGCCGAGTCGATGTAGGTGTGCGCCCCGAGCGTTCGTGCAAGCTCCTCCTTGTCCTTGCCCCGCGAAAGCGCGACGGTGTGAAAGCCCATTCGGTTCGCGTACTGAAGCGCGAGGTGGCCCAGTCCTCCGACACCCTGAACGGCCACGACATCGCCAGGACGCGCGCCGCTATGGCGAAGCGCGTTGAAGGTAGTGACGCCGGCGCACAGCAGCGGGGCGGCATCGGCGGAGTCCAGCGCCTCGGGAATTCGGGCCGCGGCTTCCCACGGGCAGACCATGTACTCCTGGTAGCCTCCATCGTAGCTGATGCCGCAGATCTGATGTCGTTCACAATTGAGGAAGTCTCCGCGGCGACACGGATCGCACTTGTAACAATGACCGCCGTGCCAACCGACACCAACGCGATCTCCGAGCTTGAAGTTGTCGACCCCCTCGCCAACTGCGTCGACACGCCCGGCGACCTCGTGCCCGGTCACCCGGGGAAACTCGAGCCCCGGAAACTGTCCAAACTTCACGAACGCATCGCTGTGGCAGATGCCACAGGCCTCGACCTTGATGCGAACCTGATCGGGCCCGGGCTCCGGCACCTCCCGCTCTTCGAGCTCGAACGCCCCATTTGCTTCTCGAACGACCATTGCCCTCATGCCGGTTCCTCCTCTGCACGCCTCTAAGGCCCGAGGCCACCTCGGCAACGCTGCACCGGAGCCGGGATGGGTTCAAGACGCACTTCGTTCCATGAGGGCGGTCGCCGACCTGTTGACCAGACGACGATTCGTCCGCGTCCAAAGGGCGCTCGGCGGCATTTCTCGCTTGCCACGCCGTTCATCCAAGCCCAGCATCCCATCCCAAGATCATGGATGTGACCGCTTCTCGCG
>CBDUCC010000596.1:0-1727 GCA_965365555.1 uncultured Myxococcales bacterium
AGCGAACGTCCACGGCATCCGCTACCGCCTCGGGTCGACCACCTGGGCGGGAGAAGGCGCGGAGCCAGGCGCTGATCTCTGCTTGGCGGCGGACGGCGAAGTGCTGGTTCGCCTGCAGACCGACGAGCAACTCCGCCCCGGAGCCCGCGACGAGATCGACAAGCTCGAATCACGAGGCTACGCGCTCACGATCTTGAGTGGCGACGAGCAGAGTCGGGTGACGGCACTCGGCGCCAGCTTGGGCCTTCCCGAGGAAGCCTGCATCGGGTCGCGGAGCCCTGAACAAAAGGCGGAGTACGTACGCGCCCACGAAGCGGCACGGACTTTGCTGGTCGGCGATGGACTCAACGATCAAGTTGCGATGAGAGAAGCAGCTTGCTCGGGTACCCCAGCAGTGAATCGACCGTTCATGGCCTCGCGATGTGACTTCTACTTCGTGTCCCCCGGACTTCATCCGGTGGCGCAAGTTCTGCGTGTTTCAGATGACTTGGCGCATGTCGTGCGCCGGATCCTGGCTTTCGCAATCGCGTACAATTTGGTCGCGGTATCCCTTGCGCTCGCCGGCCTCATGAAGCCCTGGGTCGCAGCCGTTCTGATGCCCACGAGCTCGCTCCTCACCCTCGGGTACACGGTGATGATGCTCTCGCGCGAGAGGCTGCCATGGAGATCTTGATCTTACTCATATTCGTTTGCGTGCTACTGGTGGGCGTCGCCGTCGCGTTCTTTGCGTGGACCGTGCGGCAAGGCACCTTCGATCAAGCCGATCGCCTCGCTTTGCTGCCGCTTGACGACGAAATGACGATGACCCCATCGACGGAGAGGGAAGAGGACGAGAATGGAAACCCAGCGGATCGTTTATAACGACAAGGTAGTCCGCCAGTTCATATGGGCCTCGGTGCTGTTCGGCATCGTCGGCATGCTGGTGGGGATCATCATCGCCCTTCAGTTGGCGTTCTGGCCCGCAAACCTGCCGCCGTATTTGTCGTTCGGGCGCCTGCGGCCGTTGCACACCAACGCGGTGATCTTCGCATTCGTCGGCAACATGCTTTTCGCTGGCATCTACTATTCGACGCAGCGGCTCGCCAAGGCACGTCTGGCCTCGGACATCTTGTCGTCGATTCACTTCTGGGGCTGGCAGCTCATCATCGTTGCTGCTGCGGTCAGTCTGCCGCTGGGGTTCACAACCGGTAAGGAGTACGCCGAGCTGGAATGGCCGATCGACATCGCGATCGCGCTCATATGGGTGGTCTTCGCAGTCAACTTCTTCTGGACCCTCGCGAAGCGCCGCGAGAAGCATCTCTACGTCGCCATCTGGTTCTACATCGCCACGATCATCACCGTGGCGGTGCTGCACATCGTGAACAGCTTCGAGATCCCCGTCTCGATGGTGAAGAGCTACTCGGTGTTCGCCGGCGTGCAGGATGCGCTCGTCCAGTGGTGGTACGGCCACAATGCGGTCGCCTTCTTCCTGACGACACCGATTCTCGGCATCATGTATTACTTCTTGCCGAAAGCGGCCGAGCGCCCGGTCTTTTCCTACCGGCTTTCGATCGTTCACTTCTGGGGCCTGGTCTTCATCTACATCTGGGCCGGCCCGCACCATCTGCTCTACACGGCCCTCCCCGACTGGGCGCAGAGCCTCGGCATGGTCTTTAGCCTCATGCTTTGGGCTCCGAGCTGGGGCGGCATGCTCAACGGCCTGCTCACCCTGCGCGGCGCCTGGGACA
>CBDUCC010000597.1:0-1673 GCA_965365555.1 uncultured Myxococcales bacterium
ACGAAAGGCCAAGAATCTCTTCGATCCCGCCGAGGCCAGGCGCTTCACTCTACGCGGTCATGCCCAGTCAAGTGGTGTACGAAGGACACTGCGTAGATTCGTGAATCATGCGGCTACGGTGTTCGCCTCGAGTTCAGCCTCCTTTCCGGGAAGAGTTGGTGGGTTGTCGTCGGCGCCGACGGCGCGGACGGCGGCGATTGTGCCAAGACTCATGTAGCGTCTGGTCACGCACCACTCTTCGCTCTGCTCGCAAAGGAGAGCTCCGACGAGCCGGATGATGGCAGCACGGTTGGGAAAGATGCCGACGACGTCGGTTCGGCGTCTGACTTCTTTGTTGAGTCGTTCTTGGGGGTTGTTGGACCAGATCTGTTTCCAGGCAGCGCGGGGAAACGCGGTAAAGGCCAGGATGTCGTGTGCCGCCTCGTCCAAGAGTTCTGCGGCCTCAGGGAATCGAGTGCTGAGTCGATCGACGACGGTCTCATGCTCCGCCCAGACCTGTTCGGCGTCCATCTGGTTGAAGATCGACCGCACGAGAGATGCGACCAGGCCTTGAGCGGCCTTGGGCACTCGCGCTAGCAGGTTGGTCATGAAGTGGGTGCGGCATCGCTGCCAGATGGTCCCCGGCAGTACGGTGCCGATCGCGTTGACGAGACCCTTGTTGGCGTCAGAGATCACCAGCTTGACGCCGTTGAGTCCCCGCGCCTTCAGACCGCGGAGGAAGTCCGTCCATGCGGCTTCATCCTCCGAGGTGAATACGTCGATGCCAATGATCTCGCGGTGTCCCTCGGAGCTCACGGCTGTGGCGATGACCGTCGCGACCTTGACGATGTGGTTGGCCTCTCGAGTCTTGATCTGCATCGCATCGAGCCACACGATTGGATACTCGAGATCCTCCAACGATCGGTTACGAAAGTCGGCGACGATCTCGTCCAAGGTCTTGGCCATCTCGGATACCTGGGACTTGGAAATCCCGACGATCCCCATCGCCTCGACAAGCTTCTCCGTCTTTCGTGTGGATACGCCGTTGACGTAGCTCTCGGCGATCACGTTGACCAGTGCCCGCTCCGAGCGGCGGCGCGGTTCGAGCAAAAAGTCCGGGAAGTACGTCCCTTTCCTGAGCTTGGGGATCATCAGATCGATTGTCCCGACTCGGGTGTCCCACCGCCGAGAGCGATAGCCGTTGCGGTAATTGACCCGGTCAGGGCTCCGCGCCCCGCGCTCTGCACCGCAGAGTTCGTCGGCCTCCGCGCCCATCAGCACCTGGGCAAACAAGCGCAGCATCTCCTGCAACATGTCGTCCGCGTCCTCCTCAAGCCACTTGCGAATCTGACGAATGAGCTCCATTCTGTTCTTGGCCACTGCTGTCTCCTTTTCATGAGATTTGGATCATCTCTGGAGAATCACGCAGTGGCCTTCTTTGTGCAAGGCCGGCGATGCCTGTGAGGTTGTGGAAAGCGGGGCCCCTGCCCCCCTTCCCACAGCCCATCACAGGCTCGACGACGACGAGGAAACCATCGCCCCGGAATCGCTTCTTACACCACGCCCGTGGACTCTACTGTCGAGGCCCCTGATCGGTGATGTTGTCGCGGTGGTCGTGAGGGGAAAGGGAAAGGGTCCGATCCGACGATGGTGCCGCCACTGTTGCTGCTGCTGTTGAGCTGCTGCTCCGGCCC
>CBDUCC010000598.1:0-1668 GCA_965365555.1 uncultured Myxococcales bacterium
CGGGTTGCCCGGTGGTCTGATGCAGGTCATCGAACGGTGTCTGGAAAAGGACCCCACGGCGAGGTATCCGAGCATGCAAGATGTTCACTCCGGCCTCCAGGCAGCGTCATCCGGCGAGAGCCGTACAACGGCCGGACCCGGCGGGCCGCCGGTGTCGTCGACGCCGCTGAAGTTGGCAGCCGGGGTCGCTGTCCTCGCAATCGTGTTGTTTGTACTCGTACGATTCGGAGTTATCGGCCCGTTCGGGACGGGACCGCTGGCCACGGCCGGGCCCGAGATCCGATCCATCGCGGTGCTGCCGCTCGACAACTATTCCGGAGATCCCAGTCAGGACTACTTTGCAGAGGGGATGACCGACGCTCTGACAGCAGATCTCGCCCGGATCAGTCAAATACGGGTCATCTCGCGTGGTTCTGCCATGCAGTTCGGCGGCGCCAATCGGCCGTCGACTCCGGAGATCGCCGAGGCCCTCGACGTGGACGCCATCGTGGAGGGGTCCGTCTTCCGAGAGGGCGACAGGGTTCGAATTACGGCCCAGCTCATCGATGCCCGCGGCGACCGGCACCTCTGGGCCGAGACCTTCGATCGCAGTTCCGCGGACGTTCTTGCGCTGCAGGGGGAGATGGCGGCGGCCATTGCCCGCGAGATCAATGTCCAGCTCACGCCGGCCGAGCAGTCGAAGCTCGGGAGCGCGCAGAGCGTGGATCCGGAGGCCTACGACGCCTATCTCAAGGGGCGTTATTTCTTCAACCGTCCGAGCGACGAGAACCTGAAAAAGGCCATCGAACGGTTCGAAGACGCCCTCGCGATCAGCCCGAACTTCGTGCCGGCTCTCTCGGGTCTGTCCGACGCCTATCTCTGGGCGGGCTACAACGAAGGGTTCATGACCGCCTCCGATGCGAGACCGCAGGCGAAAGCCGCGGCGGAGAAGGCGATCGCGATCGACGACACGTCTGCCGAGGGCCACACCTCGCTGGCCGTGTTCAGGCACTTTTACGAGTACGACTGGGAGGCTGCCGAGGCCGCGTATCGCAAGGCCTTCGAGGTCAATCCGAACTATGCCTTCGCCCACGACCAGTTTTCCCTCTGTCTGGCTTTTCAGGGGCGATACGAGGAATCGATTGCCGAGAGCGCGCGCGCCGCGGAGCTCGATCCACTCAACCCGCAGATCTTCATCGATTCCATCTTCGCCCACGCCTGGAGCGGCGATTTTCAGGGGGCGATGGACCAGGCACGGCGGGCGGAAGAGATTGATCCCACCTATTTCTTCCCCACCTTTTCTTATGGGTGGATCGAAATCCAGGCCGGTAACATCGAGGGCGCCATTCCGCATCTGCAGCAGTCCAAGACCAAGGGTGCACCGGCGTTCGCAAACGCATGGTTGGCCTATGCCTATGGAGCTTCCGGAGATCGTGACCGAGCGCTGGCCGAGGTCGAAGATCTGACGAAGATGTCGCTCAACGGAGTGGTCACTCCCTTCGACAACGCCCTCGTGGCCCTCGGCCTTGGGGATTATCCGCGTGCGGTGAGCTTGTTGGAACAGGCCTACGCCCTCGATTCTCAGTGGCTAGGTTGGCTCAAGAACGACCGCATCTTCGATCCGCTGAGATCGGACCCGCGTTTCGGGGGGCTCTTGAAGAAGCTGAATTTCGAGGACTGAGGTTCAAA
>CBDUCC010000599.1:0-1662 GCA_965365555.1 uncultured Myxococcales bacterium
GCAGGCCGGAGCGAAGCGCGACGACGAACTCGCCATCGCCTGCCGCGTCCGTCCACCCAACCGGCGCGCTGTACCAGCCTCTGGCGACCTCTTCGTGCTCGACGATCCAGTCGATGGCCTCGGCCGTCGGCACGCCTCCCACCGCCGGGGTTGGGTGAAGCGCCTGGACGAGCGAGAGGATGTGCGTCGGCGTGGCGAGTCGACCCTCGATGGCGGTCTGCATGTGCAGAAGATTCGGAAGCTCGCGCACACTCGGTTCTGCGTCCGAGCGAAGCGATTCGCAAAACGGTCGAAGCCCCTCGAGGATGGCCCGAACCACGATCCGATGCTCCTCACGCTCCTTGTCGCTCTCCATCATGCGATCGGCATCGCCGTGCGCGGTCGAGCCGGCCAGAGCCTCGCTCAGAACCCGATTGCCGCGCCGCGAGATCAAGAGCTCGGGGGTGGCCCCGAGAAATGCGGCCTCGCCGCTCCACAGAGCGAATCGCGTGCATCCTGGGAAACGCTCCTCGAGTCGCTTGAGGACATCGAGCGATCCTGCTCCGGTTTCGAGCTCCACGACGCAGTGTCGCGCCGCGACCACTTTCTCGAAGCGGTCGGCGCGGATCTGGGTGCGGATGTCGTTCACCTGTCGCGACCATGTTGCGCGGTCGACCTCCGAGACGCGGTGCGCGGAGACCGGCGAAGGAATCACGCCGATGGGCCGTTCCAGGTTGCCCCAGAGCGTGTCGAAGACCGCTAGGATTCGATCGATCTCCAGGACCTCGTCGCAGGTCGCAAAGGACAACCAGGCTCGCTGGTCGACCTGGTAGGTCCAGGTCGGCAGGACGAGGAAGCCGTCCCCGAAGCTATCCCAGGGAAGCTCGGCGGCCGAACCCGGGGCGAACGAGGCGCCGCCAAACACGCGTGGCGCCGGGCTTGCCGGGTCGGCGACGTGATGGGCGTCCTCGAAGAAGTCGTCGACCTGTGGCGCCCGCGGAGGAAGCATCTTGGCAGCACCGAGACCGGCACATGCGGCAGTCTTCGGCGGATCCCAGAGGATCCTCGCCTCGCCCGGGAACGCCCGAAGCAGGGCGTCGGGCGGTGCAACCGGAGCCGGTATGCTGACGATCAGGCTCTTCGCGTCCTCGCTTCGCTCCCGCAATGCGCGTTCCAAGAACCGGCGCGAGGTGTCGCGACTCGGCTCTCCGTCAAACGCAAACGCCGCACCGTGGGACCTCATCGGGAGACCTCTGAAGGGCTTGCGACGTACAGTGTGCAAGCCCCGAACGTGAGTGGTTTCACGTCGATGACCTCGAGGCCTGCCGCTCCCATCTGCTCGGCGAACTCCTCGGCCGGGGGGAACGCTTCGATGGACTCTTGAAGATACTTGTACTCCTTGGAGCCCGAGAGCATTCCACCGATGCGCGGAATGACCTTACGGACGTGAAAGCGTGCAAACGGGCTCAGCCAGCCCACACTCGGTTCTCCGAGCTCGAGCACGGCGACACGGCCGCCCAGCTTGGTGACCCGTGCCATCTCGGCAAGGGCGGCGTTTCGGTCCGGCACGTTGCGAATGCCGAACGCGATGCAACAGCCGTCGAAGCTGTCGTCTTCGTACGGCAGCGCCTGCGCGTCGCCGATCTCGAGGGCCACGCGTCCGGCGAGCCCATCGCGTTCGAC
>CBDUCC010000600.1:0-1657 GCA_965365555.1 uncultured Myxococcales bacterium
CGAAGACATCGTACTGCCGCTGATCTAGCAGCTACAGACCGAAGCCAGCCGTTTTGAGGCAGCGCTCGGCGACGCCAGCTCCGAGCCTGGCGGTCGCGACGCCGCGCAAACGGCCTGGGAAGAGCTCATGGCCGTTTGGCAACAGCTCGAGCTGATGCAGTTCGGTCCGCTCGGTTCGAGCTTGACGGCGATGGGCGGCCAAGACCTGAGGGCTCGGATCTATACCTGGCCGATCCTCAATCGTTGCCAGGTCGACCGGCAGACCGTCACCGAGGGCTACGACGACCCTGACGCGCTCGAGCAGATCAAAGGAACGCCCCTCGGCCTCTGGGCGATCGAATACCTGCTCTTCACCGAAGATCCGGGCAACAACTGCCTGCCCTCAGATGCGATCAACGAGGACGGAACCTGGGACTCGATGTCGGAAATGATTCCACAGCGCCGGCTCGACTACGCCGCCGCGCTCGCGACGCTGGTTCGGCGTCGAGCCGAGGAGCTGGCCGACGCCTGGTCACCGAACGGAGGCAACTTCATCGAGGAGCTCCGCAATCCAGGGCGCAGCGGCGCGGTCTACGGGAGCGCCCAAGAAGGACTGAATGCGGTCTCGGATGCACTGTTCTATCTCGAGAAAGAGACCAAGGACATGAAGCTCGGCAAGCCTCTAGGCATCACGGGCTGCTCGAGCGTCCAGTGCCCTGAGGACCTCGAGTCTCCCTGGGCACGCTGGTCGAAGCCGCATGCGCTTGCGAATCTCGTGGCATTCCAGAGCGTCTTCCACGGGGGAGCGCCGGAAGCTAACGATCTCGGCTTCGACGATCTCATGCGCGACATGGGCGCGGACGACGTCGCGGATGACATGTCGAGAGCCATCACGTCGGCCATTGCCGCCACCGAAGCCGTCCCCGACACCTTCCACAATGCGCTCAGCGAGAACGAGTCGGCCATGACGGACGCCCACACGGCCATTCAGGTCGTGACGGACATCCTGAAGTCGGACTTCCTCTCCGTCCTGGACCTCGAAGCACCGGATCGCGCCGCAGGCGACAACGACTGATGCTGACGACGCTACAACGGAAGCTCCTCGAGCCGCGCGATGCCGCTTCGCTCGCAGCGTTCCGGTTTCTCTTCGGCGTCATCTTGTGCCTGAGCTCCGTCCGTTTCCTGTCGAACGGATGGGTCGAGCGCTTCTACGTCCGCCCTACCTTCTTCTTCAAATATTGGGGATTCGAGTGGGTGGAGGTCCTGCCCGAGCCCTGGATGACCGCGGCGTATCTGGCAATGGCCGTGCTTGCGGCATTCGTCGCGATCGGCTTCTTGTACCGAATCTCGATCGTGCTCTTGTTCCTCGTCTTCACCTACGTGGAGCTCATCGATGTCACCAACTACCTGAACCACTACTACCTCGTCAGCTTGCTGGCGTTTCTGATGTGTTTTCTGCCGCTCCATCGGGCGTTTTCGGTGGACGCCTGGCTACGGCCGAAACGACTGGCCCCTGTCGTACCGGCATGGATGCTGTACCTCTTGCGGTTCCAAATCGGCATCGTCTACTTCTACGCGGGCATCGCCAAGCTCCAGCCCGACTGGCTCGTCCATGCACAGCCCCTCGGGATCTGGCTAGCTTCGCGGACGGAGACCCCGCTCATTGGCGCGATCCTCA
>CBDUCC010000601.1:0-1653 GCA_965365555.1 uncultured Myxococcales bacterium
CCCGCCGGCTCGAGCGGGCGGGGTTCACATACATGATCACCGGCAGCGTCGCTGGCGCGCGCAGCGCCGAGCATTTCGGCCGTCATGGACACGATCTCGGCTTCGTACTTGGCGATGCTCGGCCACAAGTCCGATTGGAGCGGATTCGTTTGAGACGTGATCGCGTACGCTTCGTTCAAGAACTCGATGTGACGAGGGTGGCCGTGATAGACCGCGCCCGATACGTATCCGTCCTGCCAACGGCCAGCCTCTAGGACCTCGTCGCGGGCCATGCCCATCTCGGGCAGCGTGGGGTGGCTCTCGCCTTTTCCGGCGTAGGGCTTCGCCGACTCGCGCAGCTCGTCCATGATGGAGGCCTACTCTGCGTCGATCCGATTCCTGACGAGTGGAAAGCGCTTCGCGTAGTGGTAGATCCGCGCCACGAGCGCTTCCAGCGGACCGAGCTTGAGATTGGCAATGTCTTTGATGTCCATCGATGCGGCCTCGTGCAATCGCTCCGAACCGGCTAGCCGCGAGGAGGTTCTCATCCGCCCAGAGTCACCATGAAGCTCTCGGTCGAGTTCACGTAGCAGCTGGCCGCGCGCTTGACCGGGCCGGAGGGCTTCATGTTGGGGTACCGCTTCAGCAGTTCCTCGAAGAGGATGCGGATCTCCATGCGTGCCAGCGTCGCTCCGAGACAGAAATGGTGCCCCGTGCCGAAGCTGAGGTGCTTGTTGTTCTGGCGGCGGATGTCGAAGGTCTGCGGGTCGTCGAACACGTCCTCGTCGCGATTGGCCGATGCGTAGTACATGACGATCTTGTCGCCTTCTTTGATGGCCTGGCCCCGGATCTCCGTGTCTGCAGTAGCCGTGCGGCGGAAGCAGACGATTGGCGAGGTCCAACGGAGCATCTCTTCGGTGGCTGACTCGCTCAGGCCATCGATATCGTTCTTCCAAGCCTCGAGCTGCTCCGGGTTGTCGTGCAGGGCGAGGAAGCCTCCCGCGATGCAATTTCGCGTGGTTTCGTTGCCGCCGATGGCGAGCAGAAGCATGAAGTTGACGACCTCCATCTCGCTGAGCTTCTCTCCGTCGACCTCGGCGGCCATGAGGGTCTCGAGCAGGGAGCCGGAGCGTTCACGTTCGCCCGACTCGATCGAGTCCATCAGCTCTGCACAGTAGTTCCAGAACTCCATGGCCGCGAGCTCGCCCGACTCTTGGTTTACATCGAGTTGGGCGACGCGGTCGGCCCATTCGATCATCAATTGCCGGTCCTCCTCGGGCCAGCCGATCATGTCGGCGATCATGCGCAAGGGGAGCTGCGCGGAAACGCGCTGCACGAAGTCGACCTCGGTTTCGCCTTCGATCTCGTCGAGGATGTCGTGAACCGCCTGGCGGATGGACGCCTCGATCTTGCGGATCATGCGCGGCGTGAAGCCCGAGGCGACCAACTTGCGGTACTTCGTGTGTTGGGGCGGGTCCATGCTGATCATGATCAGCCGCGAAGTGGAAAGGTACTCCTCGTCGGCGTCGCGGATGTTGATGCCGCCCACCTCAGATGAGTAGAGCTTGGCGTTCTTGGAGACGTCGACGATGTCGTCGTACTTGGTCAGTGCCCAGTACCCGCCTCGCGCGCTGTCGGGTTCCTTGTGCCAGAAGATCGGCGCCTCGTGGCGGA
>CBDUCC010000602.1:0-1647 GCA_965365555.1 uncultured Myxococcales bacterium
GACTCGGCGGCACCCATGCGGGCAGGGCCGCGTCCGCGGCGAGCTCCACCGGCATCATCGTCGCTGCTCGCCGCGGAGCATCGAGCGGAATCATCCGAAGGTGGCTGAGGACTGCGATCGTGAGGCCCGAGAACGCACCGGGAAGGTCCCGCCCAATGGCATGCACCGCGACCTCGAAGGCGTCGTCGATCTCCGAGACGGAGGCGCGAAGTGCGCGTTCCACCTCGAGCCCGACGGCCCAGATCGCATCGCCTGAGCTCGGCGGGTTTTGGCTCACGGCGATGCCGAGCCTTCGCCGCGAGCCGCGGACCAGCTTTGACATCGCTCGGACCCCACGTTCGAGGGTAGCGAGCGGGGGACCGGGTGATCGCTCCGCCACCTCCGAGAGCGAGCTCGATGCCGCCACAGACCGCAGACCGCGCGAAAGCACCGCAAGCGCCTCTCGAAACGCCTCGATTCGGGCCGAGTGTGCCGCCGGGAGCGAGTCTCCGATCGCTTTCATCGCCTCGGCCGCCGCAACGAGGCCGTGGCCGTCGCGTTCCGCGGTGCGAGTGGCCTGCTGAAGCTTCGCGTAGGCGCGTAGCGCGTCTTCGATCTCGGGGACCATCGACGCCTCCGCCATCGTCTTCAAGTCGTCGAGATGTGGCACCTGCGCTGCTGCCGCCATCAGCACGTCCGAGATGTCGGCAATCTCTTCGCGGACGAGCGCATCGCAGGTGCGGGCAGTCGCCGCACAGAGGGTTCTGCGAAGCGAGCTCTTGGGATCTCGCTCGACCCGGTGCAGCAACACGCGTTGTGTCAGAAGGCGCCGTTGTCGCACCAGATCCGTTCGGGGGTCGACGTGCGGTCCGTCCGCGTCGACCAGGTGCAACATCGTGCGGAGCTGTCGTAGCCGCGTCGTGAACTGCGGGACGTGCGTGCCCTCATCGAGCGGGTCACCCTCGCGAATGACCAACCAGTTCGTCATCCGTTGAAAGATGTCACCGAGTCGCCCTTCATCCTGAGGCGTTCCATCATCCTCAGCGCGCAGAAGAAGCAGGTCGTTCAGCGCCGAGGTCTCGAGAAGCGCTGCATCCAACTCACGGAGGGCAAGAAATGCTGGGACGTTCTTCTCTGGATCTCCACTCGCCGGACGCTCGAGCAGGGCTGCCTTGTCGGCCGCGGCCTCCAGGATCGCGCGCGCTTCGGTAGCCGCCTCGTACGCACCTTCGGTCGCGAAAGTCCCGAGCGCGTCCGATAGCATGTCGCGAAGAGTCGGCTCAGTTCGTCGGTGCGCGCCAAGCTCTTCTGCCAAGGCGTTCATCAGCGCAGTTCTCCCAACGTCCTGCTCGCTGCCCTGTGCTACGGCCTTGCGCAGGTGTGCTTCCGCGGTGCGAGCAGCATGGTCGGCGAATCCCGGACGGATTCTCTCTCGCCGAAGCTCGACCAAGGCCTCCGCCGTGTCGAGGCCACCCACTCGCATCAGCTGGTCGAGCAGGGCCTCTACGGCGGCGGGGTGACTTTCCGCAGCGCGCGGCAGACCGGCGATCATCGCACCGGCGATCCCGTGGTCCTGCTGGAAGACCAGCGAGTCGAGCAGGGCGCGACAGGCCCGGAGGCCTTCCTCGGGCTCCACGGCGATGCTGGAGGCGAGCGATGCGGCGGCGG
>CBDUCC010000603.1:0-1645 GCA_965365555.1 uncultured Myxococcales bacterium
GGTAGTGGCGCATGATGATGGCATGCACGCCGAAGCTGGCTTCTTTTGGTTTGCCACCGTACGTGCCCCACTGCGCGGACAGCACGGCCGCGAGCTTCGGGTCGGTGACGGTGTCTGCGATGACTTCCCCGGTCGTTCGACCGCACCACCGCTGAATCTTGCGCTTGTTCAACCAGCGCTGCGCAGAGCGGAACGGCTCGGGAACCGACCGCCCCCCGGCAATCATGTTCGCAGTCGTCTCCGCCGACTCCAGCGCCTCGAAGTAGGCATCGATTTCTGCCGCGCTGTCAGGGAACCGATCCTTGAGCTCCATCTTGTATGCGGCCTCCGGGCGCGCCACCGAAATGTCGAAGCCATCCGGAAAGTGCAGGGTGTCGTAGACCGTTCCCACAGAGCGAAACTCGATCGTCCCGCCGCTGAGCCAGTCCAAGATCCGACCTGCGAACTGGTCGGGACCAAACAAGCCGCAGTAGTGAAGACCCACGTCCCAGCTGAAGCCCTCTCGAGAAAAGGAGTGGGTCAGCCCTCCGATCGACTGCGCCTGCTCGAGAAGCAGCACTTTGTGCTCCAGTCGGGAGAGCGCGGTCGCGGTGGTCATGCCGCCCATGCCCGACCCGATGACGATGACATCGAACTCGCTCATTGGTGCTCCTCCGAGCCCCGCTCAGAGCCGGACCGGGCATCCAGCTAACCGCAAGAGCGGCGCCGCGTCAATGCGTCTGAGGATCGCATGGTCTTTGCCCGAGGAGCTCGCCTTGACGGGAGCCGGCGAAGATCTACCACGGCTCCATGCCAGCTCCGGTCACCTCGGACATCGTTTGGAAAGAGATCGAAAAGCGCTCGTTCGCCGTTCTTTCCTACGTGAATCCCAAAGGCCGAGCCCGCTCCGCCGGCATCGTCTATGTGCCGATCGACCGGGTGCTCTACGTTCGGGTCGCGAAGGAATCGTGGAAGGCGAAGCACATCCGGCGGAACCCTCATGTCGCGCTCAACGTGACGATTCCCAAACGCATTCCCTTCCTGCCCTGGATCGACATCCCCGACGCGACGATCGCGTTCAGCGGCACCGCGCGTGTGCTTTCGATGAGCGAGGTCGAGCCGACGCTTCTCGAAGCTCTACTGGAGCGGATGTTCGATCACCCGAACGACGACGAGAACTGCATGATCGAGATCCGCCCTAGCGGCCACTTCGCGACCTACGGTGTCGGTGTGTGTCTCCTCGACATGCGTGACCCCGAAAAGGCGCGCGGTCGCACGCCAGTCGGTTAGTCGCGAACGGCGGCATCCCAGCGAAGTAAGCCGGGCATGGCCTCGACACATGCGCTTCTCGGCGCCGGCAATGGTTGCCGGGCCCGGATTCGCTTGGCGTTGGAATGTGAAAAGCCGCAGCGGATGTCAGTCCGCGGAGGTGCCAGATTCCAACGCCAGTACGCAGGTCACGAAGTGGCCGAGTACACCGACGACCTTCGGGTTATGATGAGGCACCGCCAGGTCACCAAGGCGAGCAAGGCCATCGGCGCGCAGATTTCGCCGACCCCCAATTCCGTCGTGGACCCCTACCGCTTGGAGTCTTCAAGCTGCTCCGCCAACGCGACGAGAACCGGCAGCATGAGGCGGTCCTTGGCTCGCCCGGTTTTGGTTTTGA
>CBDUCC010000604.1:0-1635 GCA_965365555.1 uncultured Myxococcales bacterium
GCGGAGCTCGTCCCGCCGTCATAGTCTTGGTTGACATTCGTATTGGCGCTCGGAAAATCGCTGCCGCCGATCAGAGAGAAGACGCTGCCGCCGATCCCGGCCACGTGTCCACCGAGGAAGCTCGAGGCCGACGTGCACTCGGCCAAGAAGGGAGGCTGGCGCTCGGGGGGGCTGGCCGTACGGCGGGCGTTCTCGACGACGAGGGTGTTGTTCAGCGAGCTGAGGGGGTTGCCGCCGATCTCGTCGGGCCAGCGTGGGATCAGGCTGGCGGCGTTGTATTCGGACGAGGTCTTGGCGTCGTAGCTGCCGAAGTACCTTCTCTCTTCTTCATCGTATTCGCGGTTCGAGGCGGCGCTGACGACGAGGACGCGATTCTCGAGGCCGGTCACGCGCATGGCGTTGATCCAACGACGGGTGCGGTCGCGCAGGAAGTCGTTGGGCAGGCACGCGCCGCCGGGGCTCGAATCTTCGCTGCATGTGAACCCGATGCTCAGATTGACGACAATCATGCCCCTGTTGTTTCGGGCGGTCTGCTCGAGCTCTTGGAAGAGCCGCACGGTGGCTTGGAGGTCTGACTGCCTGTAGTCGTCGATGATGGAAAGGGACGTGCCGTTGGGGAGGATGCCCGTGACCAGCTCCTCCAGCGGGGTGTTGGAGGGGTCGCCAGCTCTCTGGCGATGTTCCCCGGCCGCGACGCCAGCGACGAAGTATCCGTGTTGGCGCTCGCGACGCCGCTTCTCGCAGATGTCAATCCAGATGCCGCTTGGGTTCGTGCAGTTCTCCGGAAGAGGCACGGTCGTGATGTCCAGTCGTTCGCCAAGAAGGGGCGTCGCGTCGAGGGTGCCTTCCGGGAAATCGCCCTGGCCGAAGGAGTCTAGCAGGACCATCATGGGCCGTTCCGTAGCAGCGGCATCGACGTTCCAAGCCGCGTGCGCACGGACGGCAAGATGATGGGCGACGTAGCGCCACTCCTGGGCGCTCGCGGCATCTTGGGGGCTGTCCTTGAAGATGACGGACTCGACGTTGTCTGGAAGCCGGGTCGGCGTCTTCAGGATGGAGCGGAGGACGGCGCTTACCGAGGCCCGCGCTCTGATGTTGGCGATGAGTTGGTCGAGCGCGTCTAGGCTTCCTGGATCGGGCATTCGGACGACCAACGACGGGAGACCTGCGAGCGACGCGGTGATGGTCGCGTCGAGCTCGGTCAGTAGCGCATTGGCGGCGCTGACGGTTGCGTCATCTGCGAACACGATCTCGATTCGCGTCCGCTCGATTTCACGCCCGCTAGCGTCTAGCTCCGTCTCTCCATCGACAACCGGGTCCTCGACGTACGTGTTCGTGACCGCATCAGCAACGAGGCCATCGGATGGGCCTGGCAGTCGCGGCGAGTCTTCTGGCTCGGTCTCGCCGTTCGAGCTGCTGCAGGACGCCAGCATGCACGCTGCCAATGCGAAGACCAATCGCCACCGTCTCAACGCGCAGGGTTTGCTTTGGTTCGACACGAGGGTGCAAGAGAACCGAACTCGGGCGCCTCATGTCAAGGGGCAAGGGCCGGGCGGATGGATTGTCGAAGGATAGCTACGAATCCTAGGTTGAGAGCGGTGGGGGCGGCGAGGATGACGACGTCGTTTTCTAGGC
>CBDUCC010000605.1:0-1631 GCA_965365555.1 uncultured Myxococcales bacterium
TGTAGCCGGGGAGGAGCGGATTCCCGAGCGCCTCGATGCAGGCCGCCTCGCCGCCGAAGCGATCCATGATCTCCTGGCACTCGCTTGCGGTCGAGGTGTCGCACCACAGCTTCACCGGAGCCAAGACCTCGCCCGCTTCATCGACCGGGACGAATCCATGCTGCTGGCCCGACACCCCGATGGCGATTGCGGTTCGGCGCACACCCTCGTCGATCTGTCCTAGCACCTCGTGCAGGGCCCCGATCCACCACGCCGCCTCTTGCTCGGCGACCCCGGTCTCGTCCTGGCGGAGCTCGAGAGACGAAGAAGCGGACGCAGCCACCCGCTTCGACTCGAAGTCGTAGAACAAGACCTTCAGGCTTTGGGTTCCGAGGTCGATACCCAGGACGGTCTTCATGTTCGCTCTGTCCTCCGCTTTCTCGAGGCGCGAGAATAGACTATCAACGCGTCCATGACTTTGCGTTTCTTGTCCCTTCTGCTTCTGTTGGCGCTTGCATGCTCTGATGGTGCTGGGACTGCAACTCCCGAATACACGCCCGATCACGAGTCGCTCCGCTCGCACCCGCTTCCCGCTTGGTACTCGGATGCGAAGCTCGGGATCCTCATCCATTGGGGCCCCTACTCGGTGCCGGGCTGGGCGTCTCACGAGTTCGAGCCTCTCGAGAACCTGCTCAACCCGGAGTACTGGCGCGCGAACCCCTACGCGGAGTGGTATCAGAACACCTTGCGGATCGATGGAAGCGCGACTGCGACATACCACGAGGAAACCTGGGGTGCCGAGGTCGACTACGACGACTTTGGGTCGATGTTCGCGGTGCAGGCGGCCGCCTGGGATCCTTCGGATTGGGCCACTCTCTTCGAGTCGGCGGGCGCGCGGTACCTCGTGTTGGTCACCAAGCACCACGACGGCTATCTCCTATGGCCGAGCGAGGTCACCGCACCTGGTCAGGACAATTGGCAGTCGGAACGCGATCTGGTGGGTGAGCTGGCGCAGGCCGTTCGCGCGCGGGGAATGCGCATGGGTCTCTATTATTCGGGAGGCTTGGATTGGACCTTCACCGAAGAGCCCATCACCAATGTCACCGGGCTGCTGACGAGTCCGGAAGCGCCCGAGTACGTCGACTACGTCGATGACCACTTCCGCGATTTGGTCGCCCGCTATGAGCCCGACGTGCTTTGGAACGACATCGGGACGCCGAGCGGGTTCGATCGCTTCGAGCTCTTCGCAGACTACTACAACCGGGTGCCCGAGGGCGTCATCAACGACCGCTGGGGTCAGACCGTCCAAGAGCGGGCGCAAGCCTCGAGCCCGACGGAGGCGTCCGCCATCGAGGCGCTGAAGACGACCCAGTTCGACTTCTATACCCCCGAGTACGGCGACATCGCGCTTTCCGAGCTCAAGTTCGAGCTCGTCCGGGCCGTCGGCAATTCGTTCGGCTACAACCGAGCCGACGCCGAGCTCGAGGCCCCGGTGCTCACGCCGCTCGAGGCTATCGAGATTCTCGTCGACGTGGTGAGCAAGAACGGCAACTTGAATCTCGGGGTGGGCCCGCGCGCCGACGGAAGCATCCCGGAGGGACAGCTCGCGGTGCTCGAAGGGCTGGCGGACGGGATGCGCGTGAATGGCGAGG
>CBDUCC010000606.1:0-1615 GCA_965365555.1 uncultured Myxococcales bacterium
GGCGTGTGCGTCCCGGCCGACAGCTGCGACGTGGTCCCCGATTGCAGCTACTGCCACAGCACTCCGCCCGCCTTGAATCCCTTTGGTGTGGGGCTTTCCGAGCGCATGCTACCCGGACAATCCCGGCCTTTGTCCGATGCCCAGTACAGCGACGCTCTGGCCACGGCGCTCGCCGATACGGAGAGCCTCGACGCAGATGGTGACGGCTACTCGAACCTCGAGGAGCTGATCGGCGGCTCGTTTCCCGGCGACCTGAACAGCCTTCCCTCGGAACTCGACTGCAGTGCGGTCCCGAACAACTGGAGCCCGACGTATCAGGTCTGCGAGTACGACTACGGTTACGCCTTCAACAAGGTGCACCTCGACGTCTGTGGTCAATCCCCTTCGCGAGCGCAGGTCGAGGCCTTCGAGCAGAGCGCCGATCGCGAGCAGGCGCTGCACGACACGCTCGATGCCTGTTTGCAGACCGAGTTCTGGCGCGGCCGCGACGGCATCGTCTGGAATCTCGCCAACCGAAAGATCCGGCCGATCGCCTCCGTCAAGGCAGGTGAAGATCCCGGCGGTATTCCGCTCGCCGACTACCTCGATGACTACAACCTCTTCGTATACACGCAGATCGACGATCACGACGCACGGGACCTTCTGACCGCCCAGTATTTCGTCCGTCGGGTAGATGGAGAGACGACCACGTACGAGCCGTACGAGGCGACCTATTTCGAGGAGCTTGCGAATCGTGGCGGTGGCGTCGCTCAGCTCACCGATGCATCCACACGGGCAGGGATGCTCACCACCCGTTGGAATCTCTTTCTCTTCACGATGTTCACTGCGGTACCGCGAACGACCGCGGCCCAGGCCTATCGCTCCTATCTCGGCTACGAGATCTCCAGAATGGAAGGCCTCTATCCGGTCGAGAACGAGCCGATGGACTGGGACTCCAAGGGCGTGCAGCAGCCGGTATGCGCGGGCTGCCACTCCACCCTCGACCCGCTCTCGTATCCATTCAGCCGCTACGAGGGCATCGGTGGCGGGGATCGCGGGATCCTCGAAGGCTACATTCCTGGGCGTTACAGTGCGACCCGGCTTCAGGCGTTCACGAAGAGCGATGGACCCGAGGTCGTCAACACGCCAGAGGCCGGTGTCATTCTCGGTCAGCCGGTCGCGAACCTAGTCGAGTGGGGCGAGGTCGCCGCCAACAGCGAAGCGTTCGCAAAAGCCACCGTCCTCGACTACTGGAAGCTCCTCATGGGCGGTCCACCGCGCCCCGATGAATCCGCCGAGTTTGACGCGCTCTGGCGCGCTTTCATGGCTGAGCATGGTTACGGGGTGCAGAGCATGCTCCACCACCTCATTACGACGGAGGCTTACGGTGTTCCCTAGCCGTCGCTTGGCCGCGCTCGCGTTTTGCATCACCGCGCTGCTCCTCTCCGGGTGCTCGACCTCGGGTGATTCGCCGCCCGCCAACGGTGTTGGCGTCGACGATCCGATCGAATCCTCCAAGGCACGGGTCAAGTTCAAAGAGCAGGGACGCTTCGTTCGCGACCTCGCGGCGAGCCTCGAGCTACCGCGCGACCAGGTCTGCAAGGAGCTTGGACTCTACGGTTGCTACGAGCAGGCG
>CBDUCC010000607.1:0-1614 GCA_965365555.1 uncultured Myxococcales bacterium
ACGTGCCGCCCGAAGAAGCAGCCGCCGCATCCGCTCCGCCTTCGGCGCCGCCTGCCTCCGTTCCGCCCGCCGTTTCGGACGGCCCGAACACCGGCGAGGTTGCGGCCGCGCGGCTTCGTTCCGAAATCTCCGAGCTCAAAGCCAAGCTGGCCGAGTCTTCGGGCGGCGTCTCTAGCCGTCAGTTCCTCGACCTTCGCGAGGCGATGAACAAGAAGGACAAGGAGATCCTCGAGCTGCGCGATCAAGTCAGCGGCCGCGACAAGGAGATCCTCGAGCTGCGCGATCAAACGATCGAGCTCGAGCGCAGGACGGCTGACTACAACGAAAAGACCGCTGGTCTCGAGCGTTCGCTTGGCAAGGCGCAGGAAGCAATTGCAAGCCTCACCGAAGACAAGGAGAACGCCAGCAAGCGCTACGAAGACGTGAAGGGGCGCTTCGAGCGAGCAAAGGCGAAGGCAGACGGGCTCGAGGGCGAGCTCGCGCAGGAGCGCGGAGCCCGAGCCGCAGACATCGAGGCGCTCAAGGGCACGCACGACGCCGAGATGGCCAAGGCCCGCGTCGTCTCCGAAGAGGCAATCGAGCTGCTCAAGGCGGAATCTGCCGCCGCGTTGGCCAAGGCGCAGGAAGATAACGAAGCCGCGCTTCATGCAGCCACCAGCGAGAAGGAGACCGCGCTCGCGTCTTTGCGCTCCGAGCTAGCGGACGCGCAGGTTGCCGCTCTGGCACAGGCCGCGGCCGAGGCGGACGCGGCTAAGCAGGGAGCTCTTGCAGGACTACGCCAGGAGCTCGAAACCACCGCGGCCGCGCAGATGGCCGCGGCCGAGGCGGAGGGGCAGCGCTCGAGGACCGAGCTCGAGGCCGCGCTCCAGGCCGAGAGGCAACAAGAGATCGAAGCCGCCGAGCAAGAGCACTCGAAGCAGTTGGCGACTCTGGGACGCAAGCTGGCGGATACCGAGACCGAGCTTGCGGGCATCCGCGAGCGCGAGAAGCTCAACGAGGAGCGGTCGGTCGAGCTCGAAGAGAAGCTCACCGAGACCGAAGGAGCGCTGGCGACTACGAGGACGCGGCTCAGCGAGACCGAGGGGACGCGCGATCAGCTGCAGGCCGAGCTTTCCGAAACGAAGGAAGCCCGCGACGGGTTGCAGCAAGAGCTCGACACGAGCCGCACCCGGGTCGAGGTTCTCGAGGGCAACAAGAAGGATCTCGAGTCGCGCGTCGGGTCGCTAGAGGCTTTGAGGTCGCAGCTCGAGTCCAAGCTTTCGATGGCCGTCGAGAAGATGGCAACCGATGAGGCCTTGCTCGAGCGCGTACGCAAGGCGATGGCTATCGGCCTGAGCTTGCTCGAAGAGCAGCAGAACAACACCTACGGGAATGCTACGGCTGACGTCGAAGGCGCTTCCGAGGACGCCGAGTAGGAGCGGGTCGCGTCGAGGCCAGGCCGGGCGCGCTCGGCATGGAGTCGGACGCTTCGACCCTTCGAACGAGGAGCCCGAGGTCGCGCTGCGCGAGGGCTGGCGGCGTCGCATCGGCGAGAAGGTCGAGGAGCGCACCCGCGTTCGGCGGCCGATCCGACGGGCTCGGCTGCAGGAGGGTCTCGATGGCTCGTAGGAGCGG
>CBDUCC010000608.1:0-1610 GCA_965365555.1 uncultured Myxococcales bacterium
CGTCGCTGAACCCGGGGCTGTAATGATCTTGGCGTCGCTCATAGTGTTGGCGGAGCGTGTGCCGAAGGGAGGGCAGCGAGTAGGGCCGAGCCCGGGACTTCACCTGGGGCTTCTTCTCGGACAGGTCTTCGACCAACTCGTCGATGTACTCGAGCTTGCCGAGCGCCTGGGAGCTCGCGTAGCGCTTGCGCCAGTTCGAGCGTGGCGCAAGCCATACGGCGAAGGTTTCGGCAAAGTCCTCGACCGGGTGAGCTTGAGCGTACCAGCCATCGAGATGTTCGACGAAGCCCTTGCTCATCGGGTTGGGTCGATAGAACTCCGGGTAGGGGTCCGAGGCTTTGCCAAAGGCGCGCTGCCAGCGCTTTCGGCGTTGAAGGTTATACGCGTGTTGGAGCGCGTGCCCGGCTTCGTGCCGAAGCAGGCGCATGCACTCGGCCTGTGTTCCACCTTCGACCTCGAACATCATCTGACGTTCGAGGCGGATCAGGCGTGAGTGCGCGAGGTAGAATGGAATCCCGACGCCCGGAACGCCATCGGGCGAGCACCATTCGTCGCTGAGCCAGGTGTGTACGCGGAACTTGCGCAGGCCCACGGCGTCGAGCTCGTCGCGCAATCGTTCGACGCAGTCCGCCAGCCAGGTGTCGTTGACCGTCAAGCCCAAGTCGCAGAGGCGAACATCGAGCAGCTCCTCGGTGGGCAGGCTTTCCCAATCGACCGCCACGGCTGGATCAGCTTGACGGATCTACGATAGGACGACAACAGCCGACGGCCATCGTCGCACGCTCTTCACCAAGGGAGCCGATCGCCGTTCGCGTGCCAGAAGCCGCCCGATCCCTCTGGGCCAAGCGCGTCGATGCGATCGATCAAGCCTGCGGCGGACTCTTCGGTGGACACGCCGGAGAAGCCGGTCATCCGAGTCGCGACCAGGCCCGGATGGAGAATGGCGACGGACGCCTTTCCGCGAAGGTCGTGTGCGAGGTTGACGCCGGCCATGTTCAGCGCGGCTTTGGCCATGCGGTAGCCGTAGTAGGCACCGGAGCCGTTGTCTTCGATCGAGCCCATTCGGCTCGTGATGAAGATCACCTTGGCGCCGTCCGCGAGATGACCCTGAAGAGCGTGGGTCATCCGAAGCGGTCCGAGCGCGTTGACCTCGAAATTGCGGCGGATCTCATCGAAATCCAGGTCGTGCAGGGTTTCGTTCGAGAAGATGCCGGCGTTGTTGATCAGGATGTCGACCCGGCTGTCGCCGAGCTCGCGGGCCGCCTTTTTGGCTCCGGAATCCTCGGTGACATCGATGCCGGTGACCACCTCGGAGGCGAGGGCATCGAGCTCTGGGGTCGATTCTCGGCACAAAGCGATCACGGTATCCCCGCGTTTACTCAGTTGACGGGTTAGTTCGAGACCGATGCCACGGTTGGCGCCTGTGATGAGAACTCTGGCCATACCCGGTATCATAGGACGCTTCGCGCTTGCGCAAAGCGCGTATCTTGGGTCAGGGTCCGGGCGGAATCGATGAGGAGGAAGATGCGAACATCGAGCTGGGCGGCACTGTTAGCCGTCTATGGCTTCTCGATGGCCGCCTGCAGCGCGGACATCAACGGTGGCGCCAG
>CBDUCC010000609.1:0-1610 GCA_965365555.1 uncultured Myxococcales bacterium
GCCGTCCCAGAGTGCCCAGAGACCGAGGAACGGCAGCTGACCCAGAAGTAAAAACACGGCCAGCGCCGTCGGAGAGCCCCTCCCCGCGACAGCCTTCCGAACGACGTCGAGCCCCGACCAACAAAGGGCCGACGCTACACCGAGAGCAAAACCCATCATTCCCGCAGCCGCCGCACCCTACCAGCCTCGGGCCTATGCGCCCCAACTCTTGAGATGCGGGTGCGCCCGTGCTCTGCTCCCGGCATGCCCCGTTTATCGGCCCGCGCGCTGACGATGACAACCGGTGTCCTGCTCGGTGTGGGCTGCAGCTCCTCGGGCGATTCGAGCAGCTCCCCGGAGGAGGCGTTGCTCTCTGAGACACGAAGCGCCTGCAGCACAGCGGCCGAGTACGTGAACCGCGCCTGCGGGCGTAACTGTGATCGGCTGGCGGAGCCCAGTGCGTCGAACGCATGCGCCCAGGCCTGCGATGCGAGGCTCGCGGAAGACAGCACGAGCTGTGAGCAGGTGAACGAGGTCTCTGCGCTTGGCTGTATGCCTGCCGGGAGTTGCCTGTCGGAGCTCGAGAGCTGCCGCACCGAGGCGCTCGAGAGATTCGCCGCCTGCGAAGCCCGGTGCGGGGATGATCCGCTCGCCCTTCGCTGCCAGATCAGCTGCGATCGAACACGGGCGTCGGACGAAGCCTCCTGCGGCCTGGTCGCGGTCCGTCCCGAGACCGGTTGGAGCGAGTTGCCCGCGCTGCCGAAAGGCGAGCCCGCCGATCTCTCGATCCTCCTCGATGAAGACGAGCTCGTCGTCGTCGAAGCTGCCGATGCACGCGCGCCCGAGTTTCGGACACGAGGACTTCGACTGCACCTCGGCGAGCCCGATATCGAGGTGACGATTACACAGCTCGAGCACGGTTTCGAGTTCGGCTTCCCGGTCGACTTTCGCGAGTTTCGCGACGAGCCCGAAGATCTCGAGTTCTATCGTCAGATCGCTCGTGACCACGCGACGCTCATGGTCGCGGAGACCGCCCTCAAGTGGCGGCAACTGGAACCGGAGCCGGGCCGCCTGGAGTTCGACCTGGGCGATTCGGAGCTCGCTTGGGCCGAGGACAACGGCTTCAAGGTCAAGATGCACACATTGCTTTGGGGCAACGCACCGCCGATTTCGACGGGGAGCGGAACGCCTGCCTGGCTGCGTGACCAATTCCCGGAGACCGACCTGTCCGACTCCGAAAAGGACGAGCTCCGGAGCCTGATTCGCTTCCAAGCGGAGTCGATCGTCGAACGCTACACCGGCCGCATCGACGTCTATGACATCACCAACGAAATGCTGAACCCTCTGACGGCCTGGTTCTCCTCGCGGCTCGGACAGAGCATCACCGACGACCTCTTCCGCTGGGTGCGAGCGATCGACCCCGGCGCGCAGCTCGTCATGAACGAATGGATCTCGGAGGTCTTCACCGGGCTCGGCGGCGCGAACGCCGCGAGTGTTCGCGATCGTGCTCTAGAGCTCCGCGCCGCCGGCGTGCCGATCGATGCCATCGGGATTCAGGCGCACTTCGCGCCGGTCGTCATCTTCGCGAGCGATGCCGAGACCGCGGCGGAGGACTCCGGCCATGCCCCGGC
>CBDUCC010000610.1:0-1604 GCA_965365555.1 uncultured Myxococcales bacterium
GCGAATTCGATGTCATCGTCATCGGGTCAGGCATGGGCGGCATGACGACCGCGGCCGCGCTGTCCCGGTTGGAACACAAAGTTCTGCTTCTCGAGCAGGCGCAGTCGATCGGAGGGCTGACCCACTCCTTCTCTCGAGAGGGCTTCAGCTGGGACGTCGGCCTTCACTACTGCGGCTTGTTTGGTCGTGACCAATCCGGAGGAAAGATCTTGGACTGGCTCAGCGGCGGCACCATCGAGTTTCGCTCCGTCGGCACCGTCTACGACACGCTGCACTTCCCAGATGGCTTCGACATCTCGGTGGCGCGCCCCGAGGCTGCTTACAAGATGGAGCTCAAAGACAAGTTCCCCGACAACGCCGCCGAAATCGACACCTACTTCGAGGCGATACAGTCGGCGGAGACCGTTGCGACCATGGTCGCCGGCGGGCGGACGGTTCCCGAGCCGTTCCGCGCCGCGCAGCGCTGGCTCAACAGGCGCAAGATCGAGCGCTGGGTCGGTCGCACCACCGGCGAAGTCATCGAAGACATCATCACCGACCCGAAGCTCGCGGCCGTGCTGTCTGCGCAGTGGGGCACCTATGGCGGCAAACCAAAAGAAGCCAGCTTCGGCGTGCATGCCATCATCATGCGCCACTACCTCGAGGGCGCGGGCTATCCGGTGGGCGGCGCGAGCTCGATCGCGGCGGGGCTCGTTCCGGTGATCGAAGCGGCAGGCGGAAGTGCTCGCCCTGCGACGCCCGTCGCCGCGATTCTGTTTGAAGACGGCAAAGCCATCGGCGTGCGCACGAGCGCGGGCGAAGAATTCAAAGCGCCAGCCGTCGTCTCGTCAATCGGCGCCGGCGAAACGGTGAAGCGATTGCTGCCCGAGGACATTCGCGAGCAGGAGTGGGCCCGCGAGATCGCTTCGTTCAAGCCAGCAGTTTGCCACTTCGAAGTCTACCTCGGCTTCGAGGGGGACATCGCCCGGCACGGAGCCACGCGCTCAAACCACTGGTTCCACGAGAACTGGGACACCGATGACGGCATCTGGGCGGTCGCCGACGGCAGCCCGATCCCGATGCTGTTCACGTCGTTCCCGTCGCTCAAAGATCCCGAGCACGACCCAGGTCCGTCCAACAGACACACCGGCCAGGCGATGGTGTGGGCCGATTGGTCCTCGGTGGCCGAGTTCGCCGACCGCGAGCCCGGCGAGCTCGCCGCCGAATGGACAGCGTTCAAGCAGGACGTCGAGGCGAAGATGATGGCGTTCTTCGAAGAGAAGTTCCCGGCGCTTGCGCCGCTCGTCGTCTACCGCGAGCTCGGCACCCCGCTTGCGACAGCGGCGTTCACCCGCCACGAGAAGGGCGGCTTCTACGGCGTCGAAACCACGCCGCGCCGAATGTTGTCGGACGCGCTTGCCGCCCGCACGCCCGTCCCCGGCCTGTTTCTAACTGGCCAGGACGTCATGACTCCCGGCATCGCTGGGGCCCTTGCGGGCGGCATGCTCGGCGCCGCGGCGATCGACCCGAGGGTCTACCGCAAGTTCGTATGGTGAATGCTTCGCGACCGGCTCGTTCGCTTCGCCACAGAGTGGCTGCCTGGATCTACACCTTCATTGCGATCC
>CBDUCC010000611.1:0-1602 GCA_965365555.1 uncultured Myxococcales bacterium
CCCGAACGAACTCGGCGAGCTCATTGGCGTGCCGGAAGCCGCCCGGCGCCGGCTGCCAGGCGCTCGCCCCCGTCGGCGGGTCGCCCCGGAGCGCCAAGACGTTCTCGATGCCGGCTTCCTTCATGTGTTCCAGCGTCTCGTCGAGCTCCTCGCGGGTCGTGCCCGTACAGACCAGATGCGCCATCGCGGTGAGCCCGAACCGCTCCTGGACCTCGATCGCCAGGTCGGCCGTGCGCTCGCGTGTCGTCCCTGCCGCACCGCAGGTAATCGAGATGAAGCCAGGCTCGATGCTCTTCAGGCGTCCGATCGCGCGGAACAGAGCGCGCCGCCCCGATTCGTTTTTCGGGGTGAAGAACTCGAGCGACAAGACACGGCCTCCGCCCGCCCGATACAAGTCCGCGATTCGCATAGGCGGCTCTCTATAGGGGACGGCGGTGCACCCGGGCAAGACGCCGCGATGCCCAAACCAGCAACAGAATAGACCACCAGGCCGGCGAGTCCTCGAGCGGCACCGCACGGCAGCCGCTTCCGCCTGAGTCCGTGGTGTTGTCGCCACCCATGCCGACTCCGCCATCGGCACTGGCGTCCGGCACCACTTCGGGCCCCGCGTCGACCCCCGACCCGGCATCCGGCTCGTCGGCTCCTCCGTCGGGAGCGTCAGGAGCGCTGCCCTCCGTCAGGACGAGGTCGGCGCATTGGTAGTAGATGTCGTTCCCCGGAGTCGTGTACGGCAGCTTGTCGTACATCACTTGGATCACTTGCAGTGTGCAGTTGTCGCAGCTGACGTCCGGCAGGGTCACCGTGACGGCATACTGCCGCTCACGGCTGTCCTCGATGCCGTCCAACAACACAGCTTCGTTCGAGTAGAGCTCGGTCATGGTGGCCGGGTCGACGAAATCGTCCACGCCGTCCGGATCGAACGCGATCCGATAGTGGCCGGGGTGCTGGACGTACTCTTCCCATCGAACCTCAATGGTGGCGCCGGGCTCGAAGTAGCTCACATTGGCGCTCCGCTCGCCACCGGAGACACCGCACGGCCCGGTCTTGAGCACATCCGGCCCGTATCGGGAGACGGGGGCGGTGAGGCTCAGATGGGCGAATGCGCCCGAGGGAAGAGACGAAGAGCCCGCGACGAGCAGGGCAACGAGGAGACGGAGCATCGTTCTAGCGTAGCGGAGCCCGAGTTGAGGGGCCCGCTTTGTGACGATTACAGGCTTCCATTGGAGCGATCCTCGCACCGATCGCACACAAATCGTCATGCCTTTTGCGAATCGACAACCGAGACATCGGACCGCGAATTCGCCGCGACGCGAATCCCCCTCCAGCGTTCTCGACGCTCGGCGTGCGTTCGCTCGGGCACGACCTTCCGGAACCCCGGTGGCTGAAGCTTGTCGATCGCATCGCGCAGCATGCGCAGGCCGCGGCTTGATCCGGACCCTCCCTTGGCACTAAAACCTTGCATGCGATACGCCATCGTCATCCTCTCGCTGCTTTCAGCGCTAGCCGGGTGTGACCGCTCCAAGCTCAACGAAGGCAAGTACCTCGAGGCGGGCGCGGATGCCGTCCTACCCTTCAAGCGAAGCCTGAAGACGGCTCTGGTGA
>CBDUCC010000612.1:0-1598 GCA_965365555.1 uncultured Myxococcales bacterium
CATGCCCGCGAAGAGGCTCACTACGTTCGGCTTCGTGCGGGTACCTACGAAGTCTCGGTATAGCGTGTGAACGTTGACGTAAACGCGCTCCGGGTCGAGCCATCCCTCGAACTCGTCCAGCGTGATGTCGCGGACCGCGTCTTCGAAAGTCATCCCTGCGTCGAAACGGGCGCGCGCCTCTCGGCTGAGGACCTCGAGGTAGTGGAGTCCTTCTCGAAGACCACTTTTGTCGGTGAGGGGACCGTGCCCGGGCACGACGGTCTCGATGTCCATGTCGAGGAGTCGTCGGAGGCCCGCAATCCAGGAGGACACCGGGCCGTCCCAGACGATGGGATGCGCATCCTTGAACAGAAGGTCGCCGGAAAACAGAGTCTTGTCCTTCGGGCTGTAGACCACGGCATCGCCTAGCGAGTGCGCGGGCCCGAGCTCGATGAGCGATATGGGTTTGTCCCCAACATGGATTTCGAGGTCACCCTCGAAGACGCGGTTGGGAGGAGTCGGCGGGATACCGGCGAAGTCGAAAGCGCCAAACTTGGGCAGGGCGAGCTCCATGGCATCGAGGAGATCGTTCAAGGCACCGATGCCGAGCGCGTCGAGTCCGCGACCCAGCGCACGCCCAGCGCCTCCGAGCTTGTCGACTGCGGCTCCGAGGCGCATGAGCACGAGGTTGCGGCTTGGCGGCCCTTCGGCGAGGTCTTGCACGCAGCCGCGCGTGCCGATGATGTCGGCGTCACTCACCAAGGCGTTCCCATAGCAGTGATCGCCGTTGCCGTGCGTGTTGACGACCGTGTCGATGCGCCTTGCAGCCGGTGCTGCTCGCTTCATCACATCGAGCATCTCCTTCGTGAGCTTCAAGTCGAACAGGGTGTCGATCAACAGACTCTGGTCACCGTCGATGACGAGACCCGAGTTGCTCCAGCCCCAAGAGCCAGGGAGCTGCGTGTACGCGAACACGCCGTTTCCGAGCTCGTGAAGCGTCTTTTCGACAGCAGCGCTCATGTCGTCATCATCTCAGAGCCAGCCAAAGTGTGAAAGGGGACAAGTCATGAGGGCTGTGGCGGCACGCGACGAACCGTCGCGAATCGGGCAAGGACGGACTCCACTCGAGATCACCACCACCAGACGAGCACGACAGAGGTGACGGCAAGCAGGGCGAGAGACTGCCACTTGTAGTTTCGGAGCCACGGCGTTCCGGGCGCGACGGCAGCATCGCTGGGTTTCCACACGTGGCCCTCGACCTTGGCGAAGTCGGGCTCGGGAGTGAGGAGGCTGACTCCAACGACCAGAACGAGCCCCACCCCAAACATGAGTACCGCGGCATACAGGTATTGGAGCTCGAAGAGAGCCCACAGCTCGACCGCCGCCCAACCCAGAATTCCTAGTGGTACACCGAGGGCCAGTCCGGCGAGCGCGCCGGCACCGTTCGCCCGGCGCCAGAACAGACCACAAAGGAACACGGCGACGACGGGCGGCGTGAGATACGAGAGGATCGATTGGAGGTACTGCCATAAGGTGGGGAAGCGGGCGATCTGCGGTGTCCAAAGCACGGCGAACACCATGAAGGCGAGCGTGGCGCCGCGCCCCCAGCGAGCGAGCGC
>CBDUCC010000613.1:0-1597 GCA_965365555.1 uncultured Myxococcales bacterium
GTGTCGTCGAGACTGTACAGTTGCCCGATCTCCAGCGACATGATCTCGCGCGCGCCGCCATGCAACTCCTCATCGGCCGGCTTGGCGAGCAATCGGTTGACCAGATTGACGGAGAAGACATTTGCAAAGGGGATGAAGTCGATCTCGTCGAATCTCAGGATCTGGTCGGCATCTTCGAAATCCTGGACGTAGCGATAGTTCCAGCGTGGCTCGACGATGTGCTTGAACTTGCCGAAACGCCCGACCTTGCCATCGTAGACCCGCGAAAAGGAGGGCCCGACGATGCTGCTGTTGGCCGTGGCGACGGCCCGCGTCAAAGAGTCGCCACTCAGGGCCGTTCCGTCCTCGGTTCTGCTGTCGCTGTACCAGGTGACGCGCTCGCCGGCGCTCACCGAAACCGAGAGCCAGGGCAGGGTGCTGAGCGCCGCGGTCAAGTTCGGAAAGACGTCGGCCCGTCCCCACTTCTGATCGAACCTGTCAGTCCTGGCGGATTGCAGGTAGTTCAGTGAGCTGACCAGATCCAGGTAGATGGGCAAGCCAGCTATCTGGGTGGGTCGTAGTCGGTACTCGGCCTCGGGAAGGCGTCGGGCCGTAGTGACGTCGCCCTGAGTGATGAAGGTCTCGGTATCGTCGACGAGCAGCGTAAAAGACTGCTGTCCCCAGCTGCCGGTCAGGAAAGCTTCGGAGCGCAAACGGCGAATGGCAACGTTGCTGAAGTCCCGTTCAAAATCACGAAAGAAATTGAAGTCCGAGAAGTCCTGGTACCGGACTACGCCCCGCATTCCCAGCGGCAGCTGTTCGCTGACGTGGGACCAGAACACCTTCCAACGCAATTCGTCGGAGTTCGGATCGTCGATGGCATACCCCTCGAAGATGCCCCGGGTGTTCTCGCTCGGCCGATAGCGGAACTCGTTGCCGACACCGATGTAGCTCTCACTGTAGAAGTCGGCATAGAAAGTCGTGTCGTAGCTCGGCCCGAGGGTGAGGAAGTAGGCCAGACCCAGCAATGCCCCTCGGTTCTCCGAATAGCCGAGATTCGGAAACAGGAACCCCGACTTTCGGTCCGTGCTGGCGGGGTACATGATCTGCGGGAAATAGAGGAGCGGCGCCTTCTTCACCCGAAAGCGGGCATGCTTGCCCTTGGCCCAGCCACCCAGCTCCACGCTACCCTTGGCGAGTCGGAAGCTCCAATCGGGATTGTCGTCGATACAAGAGGTGACCATGCCATCGGTCACCTCGTACTCTTCCTCGCCGACCTTCTTGATGATCGCGCCTTCGAAGAAGATGTCGGGGTCGACGAACGCCTTGGCGTTGGTCACCGTACCGGTCTTGGTCACCAGATCGAAGATCAGCGTGTCTCCCACCAGACGCTTGGGCCCCTGGTCGATGATCACGTCGCCCTCGGCGGTAACCTGCTCGGTCTTCAGGTCGACCGTTACCTTTTGGCCCTGGAACTGGAGATCCTGGTACTGCAGCTCTACACCGCCACTGGCGACGACATAGTCCTCCCGCACGTACTCCAAATTGCCCGCTGTGCCGGTGGCCACACCTCCACCCTTGTCCTCGGGAAAGGGAATCTGGAAACGGATCCGATCCA
>CBDUCC010000614.1:0-1596 GCA_965365555.1 uncultured Myxococcales bacterium
GAGCTGCGCCTGGCTCGACATGGCCAGCGATCGCGTCTGGCATGCGGCGGTTCAATTCGACGGCGATTCGCTTCATCCGCGCAAGGCCGATGCCGGTTTGGTGGAGGCCGCGAACCAGCGCCTCCTCCGCATCGTGCACAACGAATATGGAGCGCAGGATGCCCATACGGGTGAAGGTTTCCCGGTCTGGGAGGTGGAGGTCGACGGGGTTCCTGGTCGGCTCACCGTAGCGCCGTTCGAAGACATCACCGTCGTCCGAATCACACGCGACAACCTGAACGCCGTGTTATCTATGCGATAGCGCGGTAGGGATCGGTTGAGAGTACTGAAGTGGATTTTGTGGCTGTTCGCCGGCCTCGTCGTCATCGCAGCGATCGCGGTCGCCTGGTTCTGGGCCTCGCGCCATCCGGACCCGCCTTCGGTTCAGGTGTGGCGCAATGGTCGAGTCATCACGATGGACGCCGACGGGACCGTCGCCAGTGCGCTCGCGATCGAGAGCGATCGGATCGTGGCGGTCGGTACGGACGAAGACGTCGAGCCCTGGCTGTCCAATGCCGAGCTCGCCATCGATCTCGAGGGCCGGGCGGTGGTTCCTGGGTTCATCGAAGCGCACGGTCACTTCCCTGGCGCCGGCCTCGGTGCGGTTGCGGCCGATCTGAACAGCCCTCCGATCGGCGAGGTCACCAGCGTCGCCCAAGCCATCGCTGCGCTGCAGACGGTCGACGCGGCTCGACCGGGGAGCGGTTGGCTGATCGGATTCGGCTACGACGACACGCTGCTCAGCGAGAAGCGGCACCTTTCGCGCGCGGACCTCGATCGGGTGAGCACCTCGCGCTCCGTCCTCGCGATCCATATCTCCGGCCACATCGTGGCGGTCAACTCGGTCGCTCTCGAGCGTTTTGGGATCGGGGCCGAGACCCCCAATCCACCGGGCGGAGAGATTGAAAAGGACTCGGGGACGGGTGAACCGAGCGGCGTCCTCTTCGAAACGGCCGGCCGGCCGTTGATGCTCGACGCGCTTCAATTGCCGCCGCTCGATCAGCTCGAGGTGGTGGAGTCGGCCGTCGCGACCTACGCACGTCAAGGCTTCACGACCGTGCAGAACGGGCTCGCTACCGAGGAGCAGCTCGTCGGTTTGAGCGCGGCCTCCCGAATCGGAATCATTCCATTTCGCATCGTCGCATGGCCCGAGGACGCCCTCGTCCTCGAGACGATCGAGAGCGGTGCAAGCTTGGACGGCTATCGCGCGGAACGCTTGCACGTCGGCGCCGCCAAGCTCGTCGGGGACGGTTCGATCCAGGGGTACACGGGCTACCTCCGGGCGCCCTATCAGGTGCTGAGCGACCATCCGGAGGGGTATCGGGGCTACCCCAACATCGACGCAGAGACGATGAACGCTCGGGTGAAAACGATCCATTGCGCGGGCTACCCCTTGGCGGTGCACGGCAATGGCGACGCAGCGATCGATCAGTTCCTCGACGCCTGGGAGGCGGCCCTTGCAGCCTGTCCTTCGAAAACCGCGCGACCGATCCTGGTTCCCGACCAGATGGCCAGCACCGATCAGCTCGAGCGGATGCGCGACCTCGGCGTGAGCCC
>CBDUCC010000615.1:0-1588 GCA_965365555.1 uncultured Myxococcales bacterium
GTCGACCAAGGAGGGTCCGGTTCATGGGGAGGGCCTTTCCCCCGAGGTATACCGCAGGGCCAAAGACAACAGAAGAAGAACTGGCGCTGTGTCGTCCGCGCCTACGACGCGCTAGTAGAGGAGCTCCACCCACCGGCCGCCGGCCTTGAGCTCCGCCCGTCGGCGAGCCCACTTCGACTCCGACCCTGCGATCTGTGCGAATGCCTCGTCGAGCTCGCCGCGCATCTTCTCGAGCCCGGCAACGTAGACGTAGGTGTTCGGTTGCCCTAGGAGCTTCCACAGCTCTTCGCCGCGCTTGGACAGAGCCCCCTCCCAATCGATGGGAGCCGCCCACGCAGGACGGGGGCTCAGCGCCTTGAACGCTCGGAACGTTTCCTGATCGTAGTACTGGGTGAAATCGTCCCGCTCATCGTTCATGTACAGAAGCTCGAGACCGCTTCGCGCTCCGTAGAACAAGGTGATGGTTCCACGCCAGTCGGGAACGTTCGCATAGATGTGCTTCACGAAGGCTCGAAACGGGGCGATGCCAGTGCCTGTCCCGATCAGAATCAGGTTGGCATCCATCTCGTCGGGAATCTCGAACGCGAGTCCATACGGACCCGACATCGTGATCCGGTCACCAGCAACGAGGTCGCATAAGTAGTTGCTCGAAACGCCCGGATATTCCTCACCGCTGTACGTGTCGACGTAGCTCACGCGCCGTACCACGATCTTGATTCGGGGAAGCCCATCGCCTCCTCGCTCCGGCAGGTCGGCGACGCTGTAGAGCCGAAAGTGATGCTTCTGACCAAACTCTTTGCTGCCAGGTGAAAGGACACCCACGCTTTGGCCGAGCTCGAATTCGAAGTCGGGATGTTGAACGTCCAAGGTCAGCTCGCGGACCTCGATGTCCGAGTCTTCGGGCGTAATCCGCTCACTCGAAACGACCACGGCCTGAAACCGAAGATTCGTGTCGTAATCGTCAAGATGGGTGACAGCAGTATTCATCGCATCTCCTCCTGATCCTCACCCGACCCGCTCGGTCGAATCTTGGTGCAGTCCTCAGCTTGGCTGCAGCCATAACATCCAGAGCGCCCTGCGAGCGCGTCGGGATCGTTGCCCACCTCGGGAAACGACCTCTTCCACGCCCTCTGCACGCCAATCCAGGCCGCGGATAGCAGGGCAAACGCTCCAACGCCGATGATGTAGTGGACCAGCATCGTCTCTACCCTCCGAGCCCCCCGAAACCCATGAAGGTCACCGAAAGAAGCCCCGCGAGCATCAACGCCATCGCGGTGCCGCGGGTCACGTCCGGCACATCCGCAAGCTCGAGCTTCTCGCGCAGACCCGCCATGAGCACCAACGCCAAGGTGAAGCCAGCGCCCGCACCGAGCGCGTAGACGATGCACTGTACGAAGCTGTAGCCCTTGTTCGTTTGGAAGAGCGCTAGCCCAAGAATGGCGCAGTTGGTGGTGATCAAGGGCAGGAAGATCCCGAGCGCGCGAAAGAGAGCTGGACTGAACTTCTTGATGAACATCTCGACGAGCTGCACGGTAGAGGCGATGACCGCGATGAACGAGATGAGCTTGAGGTACGGCGCATCGATGGC
>CBDUCC010000616.1:0-1574 GCA_965365555.1 uncultured Myxococcales bacterium
CTTCGACTCGGAGCGCGGGGACCTGACCCTCGACCCCCTTCCAGAGACCAGGATCGGCGCGGACGGCGAGCCGATCGCCGCGTGGGATCCGAGCCAGCCGCCGCCGATCTGCAACAACAAGCTACGGCTGGTCGGTTCGGTGATGAGCCCGGGCTACCCTGAGTGGTCGTTCGCTGCGATCACGGGCACCAGCGACGGGAAGACGCTGCTCTATCGCCAAGGGGGAGACGTGGATGGATCCAAGGTCGTGGCCGTCTACCCATCGAGCGTCATCGTCGCGAGCGGCGGAGGCACCTGCCAGCTCCAGATGTTCGAGGAGGAAGACCCCGCCGCGCCGAAGCCAGTCACAGTCGCAAGCAAGTCTTCCGCATCGTCCTCGAACCCACGGAACGCCGGCCTGAGCGACGAAGAGCTCAATGACGGCATCGAGAAAATCAGCGACACACAGTTCAACATCCAACGCAGCCTCGTCGACAAGGTCCTCGCGAATCAGGGAAGCCTCATGAAGACCGCACGGGTGATTCCGCACGAAGAGGACGGTCGCGTCGTCGGTATGAGGCTCTACGGGATTCGCCGTACCAGCTTGCTCGGGCGTCTCGGCGTCCGCAACGGGGACATGCTGCGAACGATCAATGGGTTCGACATGACGAGCCCAGACAGCGCGCTCGAGGCGTACACGCGACTACGCACGGCGGACAAGCTGACGCTCATGGTGAAGCGGCAGAACAAAGACATGACCATCGAATACAACATCGAATGAGGCGCTACTTGGGAAGGCCAGTCGGGGAGAGAACCGTGAACTCTAAGAACCAAATCATCAGCTTGGTCGTCGGGGCGACACTGCTGTGTGCGGGACACAGTGCGATCGCCCAGGAGAACCAAGCGAAACCGAAGGAGCCCTCGACGCGGCTTCCTTCGTCGCCTGTTCCACTGCGGCCGGCCGGTAAGAGCGCAGAGGAGGAGGCGGCGCCCCAGCTGGAGAATGAGCTTCCACAGTTCGAAACCGGCGTGGAGTTCGAGCCCATGTCGCCGAGGGCCCGAGTAACCTTCAACCTGGAGGAGGCGGAGCTACCCGACTTGGTGCGGCTCATCTCGAACATGACGGGTCGGCGCTTCATCCTGCCAACCAAGCGCCGAGCTGTTAATGCGACGGTCGTCGCCCCGACGAATGTAACGGTCGCCGAATCGTATCAAGCGTTCCTCTCCGTTCTCGAAGTGAACGGGTACACGGTCGTCCCCGCCGGTCGGTACCTAAAGATCGTCGAGGTGGCGAATATCGAGTCGCAGACCATTCCAATCTACGACGACGGAAGCGTCGTGCCCGCCTCCGATCGATACATCACTCGCATTCATCATTTGGAGAACGTATCGGCGGAAGACGTGACCAGCCTGCTCGGCCGCTTCAAGTCGACCTCCGGCAACATTACCTCGTACGGCCCCACCAACATGCTGATCATCACCGATACGGGCGCGCAGATCCGGCGCATGCTGCGCCTCGTAGCGGCGATCGACCTCCCGCGGAGCGGGACGCAAACCTGGATCGAGCCGATCCACTTCGCGAACGCGAAAGACAT
>CBDUCC010000617.1:0-1567 GCA_965365555.1 uncultured Myxococcales bacterium
GGTGATCACCGTTCCGTTCGGAAGTGCGTGCCTTCGCTCGCCGCCATAGCCGTGATCGCCAAACAACGGAACTCCGGCCTTGGCCGCATGAACTCGGAGCTGGTGGGTCCGGCCGGTCTCGGGCCGCATATGGAGGAGCGAGGCCTGCGGGGTTCGGGCCGCGACCTCGTATCGAGTCCTTGCCGCTCTTTCCCCGACTCCCGACCCGGCCTGGCGCCGCTTCTTGCTTCGAGGGTCGACCGAGATAGGCCAGCGCCACTCGCCCGCTCGCTCATCGAGTCGATGGAGCGTAACCCCGAGATAGAGCCGCTCGTACCGACCCGACCTCCGAGCTTCTAACAATCGCTGATTCGCTCCTTTGTTGAGCGCAAAGGTCACGACTCCACTGACCGGTGCATCGAGTCGCGAGGTCGGGTGCGCCTTCAAGCCCGGGAAAGCTTGCGCAACCCAACGGACGAGGCAGTCGTCGTCCGGCGAAGGCGCAGTCGTCGCCAGACCCGGAGGCTTGAGGAGGACCAGAAGATCCCGGTCACGATGAATGACCTCGGGCAGGCTCACGCGCCGAGCACCTCGATGACGCCTGCGTCTCCGTCGACACGTACGAGGTCCCCTTCCCGGAGCGCACGAGTGGCGCCACGCACGTTGACCACGGCAGGCACTGCGTACTCGCGCAAGATGATCGCGGCATGGGACAGCGGCCCACCAAGCTCGGTCACGACGGCCGAGGCAGCGAGGAAGAGGGGCGCCCAGCCGGTATCGGCCGCCGCGACGACGAGCACTTCGCCGGGCCTGAAGTCGGCGGCCTGTGCAGGGTCCTTCAGGATTCGGACTCTACCCTCAGCAACGCCTCGGCTCGCAGCGAGCCCCGTCATTCGCTTCGACGCGACACTGAGGTAGGCATCGTCCGGCGGGAAACCGACGAACGTGGTCGGAGGTTCCGGGAGCGCCCGATTGCGCTCGTACTCTAGTCTTCTCCGTTGAACGCGAATCGCGACTCGATCGTTCTCGTCGTAGAGAACGCGACGCACCTCGGCGAGCGTGAGGAAGAACGCCGCATCGGCGCCGGCCTCGGGCTCGCGAGCGTGAATTCGCCGCGATGCCTCGAGGGCGACGCGCCGGAACATCCCGAGCACCTCCACGACGTGACCGCGAAGTTGCTCACGCATCCGCGTGAAGCGTCTGACCACGTCGAGCAGCCTCCGCACCGACCGGCGCAAGGGGATCGGGACGCTCTCGGCCAATCGACGCTCCGCGGCTTGGCGTGTTTGCTGAGCCTCACGCTCGCGGTCATCCTGGTTGAGGCCGCGACACAGGACTCTGATCCCGGAGTGCTCTTGTCCCAGCTTCTCCAGAGTCAGAGTGAAGTCAGAATGGTCAGCGTGAGCCTGAGCGGCAGAGCCGAGCGCAAAGGCGCGAACCCGGGGCGGCTGCAGGGCCCCTTGCTCGTACCAGGCGACCAATTCAGTCATGGCGGGCCGCAAGAGGGCTGTCTCCTCGAATAGATAGGAGAGGGTGAATGCCAGCACGCTCCGGTTCTACGCCCACGTCCTCCTGTTGCCCCCGCTGG
>CBDUCC010000618.1:0-1565 GCA_965365555.1 uncultured Myxococcales bacterium
ACCAGGGCTTCAATACAGCAACCAGACCGAAGGCGGGATCCGTTTCTTCCTCCCTCACGAGCTCAGCTTCGAGGCACGGGGCTACTTGAACATCTATCGGGACCTTCGCTTCGTCGACATCTTCACCGAGCCGGAAATCAACGACACGCCGGTGGCCGGTCCGCTCCCCGCCGGAGTGATCGACGACTCGGCCGATGGAAAGAGCTACGGGCTCGAGCTCCTCTTGCAACGGCCCTTCGACCTCGGGTTCTCCACCCTGGCGAGTTACACCCTCGGTTTCAGCGATCTCGAGGCGACCGGTCTTCTTCGCAGTGGAGAGCAACAGCGCTTCGACTACACGCCATCGTACGACGTGCGCCACGTGCTCAATGCTGCCTTGGCCTGGCGGGCGAAGTTCGGGCTCATCCTCTCCGCCCGGGTCTTCTCGCGTTCCGGCCGCGTCGAGGGCTGGCTCTGGTTGGACGACTCCGGCATCGTTCGCCAGTACGTGCAGCGCGTGCCCTGGTTCACTCGGCTCGATCTGATGATCGCCTACGAATGGGCGAAGCCCGGTCGACGGATGCGGGTATCGTTCGAGTGGATCAACGTGACCCAGGCGCGAGATGCCCAACAGATCGACTCCCCGAACGCGACCTCGGTCGCTTGCCGGGTCCGCTGGGGAACGCCGGCCGAACCCTGCCCGATCGATTTCACGACCGCGATTTGGTTCCCGAACCTCTCGTTCCGGGCGGTGTTCTAGAGGTCCGTTACGGGGATGCTTCGCGCCCGATGCCGGACCAGTGGTTCGGGTTGAGCGCGCCTGCCGCTGGACGAACGTCGACCGGGATGCCGGTCAGATGAGCCATGCCCGAGACGCGCTCGATCTTGTCGGGGCCGTCCGCAGCGAGCAGGTTCACGTTGACACCGGTCGTCTTGTTGGCGACTCCCATCTTGCTGTCCTGATGACCCCAGCCATGGGGTAGGGCGACCGTTCCCGGCATCAGATCCGAGAGCAGCTTGACCGGCACCCGCACGGTGTTGGTCGCGCTCTGCACGTCGGCGAGCGCATTGTCCTCGATGCCGAGGCGGGCTGCGTCGTCTGGGTGCATGTAGAGGTGGTTCGTCCTGCGCTCTCGGTCGACGAACTCCTGGATGTTGTGGGTCCAGGAGTTGTGGGTGGTGATCGCGCGCTTCGTGATCAACTTGAGCTGACCCTTGCTCTTCAGCTCCAGCTCCTGCGCGAAGTCGGCTTCGAGCTTGGCCGTCTGCTTTATCAAGACCTCGGGGGCGAGGTGCACCTTGCCGTCGTCGTGGATGATTCGCTCGCCGAGGAAGCTGCCGGGATCGTGCGCGGGGCGCAGTCGGCCGTGCTTCTCCTTCAAGAGCTTCTTGAAGCTGCCCTGCTTCGTCGCCCGAAGCAGACCCGAGAGCAGGAGCTCTTGTGGGATCGACGGTTGTTGCTCGCTCTTGCCGATGCGGTTGAGGCTCTTGGCGAGCTCCATGGCCTTTTGCGCGACGGCGGAGCCCCATAGGTTCACGCCGCTCGCCTTGGCGATGTCGACGTAGATCGTCGCCTCGTCGCGCTG
>CBDUCC010000619.1:0-1536 GCA_965365555.1 uncultured Myxococcales bacterium
CCTCGAGGACGCGGACCTGACGAAGTCGGAGATCGACGACGTGATCCTGGTCGGCGGCATGACGCGCATGCCCCGGGTCTTCGAGAAGGTGGCGGAGATCTTCGGCCGCGAGCCGAACCGCAGCGTCAACCCGGACGAGGTGGTGTCGATCGGCGCATCGATCCAGGGCGGCGTGCTGGCCGGCGAGGTCAAGGACGTGCTGCTGCTCGACGTCACCCCGCTGTCGCTGGGCATCGAGACCCTGGGCGGCGTGATGACCAAGCTGATCGAGAAGAACACCACGATACCGACCAATGCCTCGCAGGTGTTCTCGACCGCCGACGACAACCAGACAGCGGTTACGGTCCATGTGCTGCAGGGAGAGCGTGAGCAGGCCTCGGCCAACAAGTCGCTCGGCCGCTTCGATCTGGCCGACATCCCACTGGCGCCGCGCGGTGTGCCGCAGATCGAGGTCAGCTTCGACATCGACGCCAACGGTATCCTGCACGTCTCCGCGAAGGACAAGGCGACCGGCAAAGAGCAGTCGATCCGCATTACCGCGTCTTCGGGCCTTTCGGAAGACGAGATCAAGAAGATGGTCAAGGACGCGGAGGCGCATGCCGACGAAGACAAGAAGTTCCACGACCTGGTCCAGGTGCGGAACCAGGCCGACAACATGATCCACGCGACGCGCAAGTCGATGGCAGATCTCGGCGACGACAAGCTCGAGGCCGGCGAGAAGGAGACAATCGAGACCGCGATCAACGAGCTCGAAGACGCGATGAAGGGTAATGATAAGGATGCCATCGAGGCCAAGACCAAGGCGCTTGCGGAGGCTTCGGGCAAGATGGCCGAGCGCATGTATGCGCAGCAGCAGGGAGGCGCCGAGGCGGCCGGTGCGGATGCCGGGGGTCAGGAATCCGGTGGTACCGAAGCGGGCAAGGCCGATGACGACGTGGTCGACGCCGAGTTCGAAGAGGTCAAGGACGGAAAATAACAAGCCGACCGTGCCAACGGATCGGACGGTCGACACCGGGAGGGGCTGGTCCTCCCGAGCCGCCAAGGATCGCGGGGCCTGCGTGACTGACGCCGTGCCCCTCGCCACCTTGGCGGTTATTTGCTTTGGGAAGTCAGATGGCGAAACGTGATTATTACGAAGTGCTGGGTCTTGCGAAAAATGCCAGCGACGCGGAAGTCAAGAAGGCCTATCGCCGCTTGGCGATGAAGTATCACCCGGACCGCAACACCGGTGACAAGGCGAGCGAGGCGGAGAAGAGTTTCAAGGAAGCCAAGGAGGCGTACGAGGTCCTGTCGGACGCACAGAAGCGTGCCGCCTACGACCAGTTCGGGCACGCCGGTGTCGATCCCTCGATGGGCGGCGGGCGCGGTTTCGGCGGCGCCGGCGGTGCCAGCTTCAGCGACATCTTTGGCGATGTGTTCGGCGACATCTTCGGCGGCGGGCGGGGCGGCGGGTCGCGTGTTCACCGTGGCGACGATCTCCGATACAACCTCGAGCTCGGCCTCGAAGAGGCCGTTGCCGGCACCAGTGTGCAGATC
>CBDUCC010000620.1:0-1535 GCA_965365555.1 uncultured Myxococcales bacterium
CACCTGATCGGTGACGAGGCCCGCGCCGGCGCGATAGCGCCGAGGACCGTTTGGTCGCGCCCGGTCGGCCGGAGCGAGGCCCCGCCCGCCCTGGAACCGCGTCGGCGGCAGGGCCGCAGGCGCATCTTCTCCAAACTGACCGCGCGCGTCCTGGCGATCAATCTGCTTGCCCTGATGATCCTGGTCGGCGGGTTGCTCTATCTCGGCCGATACGAAGAGCGGCTGATCCAGGCCGAGATGGAATCGTCCTTGCACAACCTCTATCACGCCCTCGAGCGCCAGGGACTCGACATGGCGACGTACCTGCAGATCACCGGCCAGGAGGAGGCCCAGTTCGCCGAGGGGCTGCGTGAGGACGGGATCCGGTCCATCCAGCCGCGAGGCGCGCAAGGCGCAGGGCGAGCATGCCAAGCTCATGCTCGGCTTTGCGCCGGAGCGTCTGGACGACCCTCCTGTCCTAGACGCGATCGATCTACGCCCGCCACGAATCTCGGCCCCCGCTTCGTTGAGCCTGTTCCTCAACGATGAGCACGAGCCGAGGGTTCGACACACGTATGGCAGGAACTACCGCGACGTGCTTCGCGGCTTCCGCGGGGACTTCGCGACCGCGCCGGACCTGGTGGCGACCCCTTCGGACGAGGATGAGATCCGGATCTTGCTCGACTGGGCGGCCGATGCTCGAGTCGCCGTGATCCCCTACGGCGGGGGCACCAGCGTCGTCGGCGGGGTCGAGGGCGACGTCGACGAACGCTACGCAGGCGTCGTCAGCCTGGACCTCTGCCGGCTGAACCGTGTTCTCGAGGTGGAAAAGACTTCGATGTCTGCTCGGATTCAGGCCGGGGCGACCGGGCCCGAGCTCGAGCGCCAACTTGCCGAGCACGGGCTGACCCTTCGTCATTTCCCACAGTCGTTCGAGTTCTCGACGCTTGGAGGTTGGCTGGCGACGCGGGCAGGCGGCCACTTCGCCACCGTCTACACGCACATCGACGACCTCGTGCAATCGATGCGGGCGATCGGTCCGCGAGGTCCATGGGAGTCCAGACGGCTTCCCGGCTCGGGGGCCGGTCCGAGTCCCGACCGAATGTTGCTCGGCTCCGAGGGGACCCTCGGCGTGATCACCGAAGCCTGGATGCGGGTCCGTCCGCGGCCGATCTTCCGCGCCACGGCGACCGCGCACTTCGACGACTACGAGCGCGCGGTCGAGGCGGTTCGCGCGCTTTCTCAGTCGGGGCTCTACCCGAGCAACTGCCGCTTGCTCGACAAACGCGAGGCGGCGCTCAACGCCGTCACCGTTGATGGCAGCCACGTTCTCGTCCTCGGCTTCGAGTCGGCGGACCATCCGATGGCGCCATGGATGGAGCGCGCCCTCGAGCTGGTCTCCGATCACGGCGGCCGCTGCCCGAAGGGTTCATGATCCACCGCAACACGATGGTCGCCACCGACGACGCCCTGTACCTGGGTGACCACGAATCTTGCAAGATTATCGACGCGCGCACTGGTGAAGTGAGCGACGAGATCGCGGTAGATAAGGAGAT
>CBDUCC010000621.1:0-1532 GCA_965365555.1 uncultured Myxococcales bacterium
GGCTTGCAGACCTGCCGTGTCGGCGTCGCCGAGCAGTGCCTTCGCGCTCTGCGCCAAATCGCCTGGCAGCGTCCCACTGAGTTGCGCCAGCGCTTCGACGTTGCCGCTCAGCGTGCCGTCTTCGGCTTCCTCCAGAAGCGGGAGCCGAAGTTCGTTTGCTATCCAACGGATTATTTCTAATGACACCGCAAACGTCCGTTTCAAGCAAAATGTAAGTCGTTTTGGGCCCTTCCGTCAATCGAAAGGCGTCTTTTGGTAAGCCATTGCGCAGACCTCGCCCCGAAGGCGGGATCTGCTAGCTTCGGCTCCCGATGGCGGATGCGAACATCACCCTCGAGCAGGTGCTCCACGTCGCAAAGCTGGCCCGGCTCGCGCTATCCGAGGAAGAGACGAGGCAAATGCAGGAGCAGCTCGATGCGATCCTCGGATACATGGAGGGCCTGGACGCGCTCGACGTCTCCGACGTGCCCCCGACGCTTCACTCGATTCCGATGAATGCGCCGTTGCGTGCCGATGTGCCGGCGCGTTGCATCCACCGCTCCGAGACGCTGGCCGAGGCGCCCCAGAGCGAGGCGGGCGGATATGCGGTGCCCCTGGTTCTCGAGGTCGACTCGTGAGCTTCCCTTGGCAGTCCGCGTTCGAGATTCGCGAGCAGATCGAAAAGGGTGCGGTCTCGGCCGTCGATATCACACGGGCCTACCTCGACCGGGCTGAAACGCTCAACCCGAAACTCGCATGCTTCCTGACCATCGATCACGAAGGGGCGCTTGCGGCAGCCTCCCAGGTCGATCGTGCCCGACGTCGGGGCGAACCTCTGGGACCGCTCGCCGGTGTTCCGATCGCCGTCAAAGACAACCTCTGTACGCGCGGCCTGCGCACGACCTGTGCATCCCGGATCCTCGGTGACTACGTTCCGCCGTACGACGCACACGTGATCGAGGCGCTTCGCAAATCGGGAGCCGTGATCCTCGGCAAGACCAATCTCGATGAGTTCGCCATGGGCTCGTCCAACGAGAATTCGGCGTTCGGCAACGTCGCGAACCCCTGGGCCCTCGATCGCGCGCCGGGCGGCTCCTCGGGCGGTTCCGCATGTGCCACGGCGGCCGGTCTTGCCCCGCTCGCACTCGGAAGCGACACCGGCGGTTCGGTCCGCCAGCCGGCAGCGTTTTGCGGGATTACTGCGATCAAGCCGACGTACGGGCGCGTGTCCCGATACGGTCTCATCGCCTTCGCCTCCTCGCTCGACCAGGTCGGACCGATGGCCCGTTCGGTTCGGGAAGCGGCTGCACTGCTCGAGATCATCTCCGGGCACGACGGACGGGACGCGACCTCCGTCGTTCACGAGGTGCAGCCGTACGCCGAAGCCTGCGAGCGCGAGGTCCGGGGCCTTCGCATCGGCGTGGTTCGCGACCTGCCGGGCTAAGCCGGACATCCGGGATCCCTGGCCTTGGCGGATTTGGCGGTGGCTGTGGGAGCGATTGCCCTGGCTGGCGTTGTAGTCCAGATCGGAAGAGCACACGTCTGAACTCCAG
>CBDUCC010000622.1:0-1524 GCA_965365555.1 uncultured Myxococcales bacterium
GTCGAAGGCGCTCGTAACCCTCTCCACGGTCGGGAAGCGGCAGCGCGGCACGAAGATAGCCCCGGTCCGCCGTGCCCACGGAGATCGTCTGGCCGGCCGGCAAAGGCTCGCTGACACAGGACGCGCTCGCCGCGATCACCATGATTGCCAGTCCCGTGAAAAGCCTAACCATTCCAAGTGCATGATAGCGCACGGTTCCGCTTGACGTCCCAAAGGCGCCACGTAAGTTTCCGGATTGACCATGACGGAGCAGCACGAAGGGTTCATGGACCGCCTGAGCGCTCACCTCGATAGGGGGTGGGAGCTCGTGACTCAAGGGGATCTCAGCGGGGCGATGGCCTCAGCGGAGCAGACCCTCGAGCTCGATGGCGACTCGCCAGACGCCCACAATCTCATTGGCTACATCCATGCAGCGAATGGCAATCTGGACCTTGCGCTCGAGCACTATCGACAGGCGATCGAGCTCGATGAGCACTACCTCGAGGCGATGCTCAACGCAGCCGAGCTCCTGATCCACCCGCTCGGCAGCTTCGAGGAGGCGATTCGCGTCCTCGATCAGGCTCTCGAGAGCTGTCAGACCGCCGATGACATAGCCGACGCCTCCGTGTTGAAGGTCGATGCCCTGCTTCAGCAGGGGGATCGAGCGGCGGCGGCCGAGCTCCTCCTTGGTCTGCCAGAGGGTCCTTTCGAGAACGAACAGCTGGATTTCCTCATCGGGCGAGCCCACTTCGAGTTGGACCAGCTCGAGCCGGCAGCTCGGCTGATCGAGCGTGCGGCGGCTCGCTCCGACGCCTCGCCGGACGTGACCTACTACCTTGGGCTGTTGCGCGATCGGCAAGAGCGACACGCAGAGGCCTCGCTTGCCTTTTTGAAGACGCGGCACTTGGACGGCCAGCTTCCCAAGCCGCCGTGGTCGGTCTCGCATGGCCGCTTCGAGAAGGTCGTGCAGGGGGCGCTCCGCGAGCTTCCCGACGAGATCGCGAAACGGCTGGAAGGGAATTTGATCATGGTGACCGACTTGCCAGGGCTCGAGATCGTTGCCGAAGGCATCGACCCAAGAACGCCGCTGCTGTTGGACGAGATGGCCGCGAACGGTCGCCAGGAGGATCAGCGTCGGCTCTTCGTCTACCAGCGCAACATCGAGCGTCTCATTCGCCATCCGATGGAGCTCCAGCAGGACGTCTTCGAAATCCTTCAACGGGAGCTCGAGACGCACTTCAAGCGGCCGTCTGAAACCCCCGCAGAGGCGGCGGTGTCGCCCGAGACCCCGGTCGCCGAGACGTAGGCGTCTATCCTGGCGGCATCGGCATGGGGGAGCGGCCTCCGAGGGCGGTCCAGATCTGAATCATGTCGTGCGGAACAGGAGCGTCGAATCGCCGCATCGCGCCGTTCCAAGGAAAACCCACGCGGGCACAGTGAAGCATGACGCGGCGGGCGGTGATCACCGTGCCGTGCGGAAGGGCGTGCCTGCGCTCGCCGCCATAGCCGTGATCGCCAAACAACGGAACTCCGGCCTTGGCCGCA
>CBDUCC010000623.1:0-1508 GCA_965365555.1 uncultured Myxococcales bacterium
GTCGCCGCCCGCACCGGCGCTTCCACCTGAGCCGCCGGTGCCCGAGCTCGCGTCGTCTGAACCACAGCCGATGGCGCCGATCGCACAAAGGCCAACGAGAAGTCCCCACCGGGGCCGCATCATCCGAATCATGCCCCCGGCTATAGGGCAGTCCGCATCCGTCGCCAATGAGGAATATTCCCCTGTCGCCGACGGCCGACGCCGACGGTCGCGGGGTCAGCGCTTCGGATGCAGCTTTACCGGTAGGCGTTCGAGGGTTCGAACGAAGACACTGCGCCGATGCGGGAAATCCCCGGGGCCGAGCTCGACCCAGTCGGTCCTCTCGAGCAGCTGCTCCATCGCGATTCGGCCCTCCATCCGTCCGATCGGGGCCCCGAGGCAGAGGTGGATGCCGTGACCGAATCCGAGATGCTGACGCGGGCCGGCGCGCTCGAGATCGATCGTATCCGGGTTCGGCCACTTCCGCGGGTCTCGGTTTCCCGACGCCCACAGAAGCATGATGCGGGCGTTTTCGTCGAGCCTCTCGCCATGGAGCGTGACGGGGAGCTTGGTCTTTCGGAAGTGACCCTGGAAAGGCGACTCGAGGCGTAGTGTCTCCTCGACGAAGTTGGGAATGAGCTCCGGGCTTGCGCGAAGCCGTTCTTGGACGTCGGGGTTCTGTGCAAGCAAGCGCACCATGCTCCCCATCAGGCTTGCCGAGGAGTCGCTCCCCGCGATGATGATCTGCAGCACCGTGGCAGCCGCTTCGTGTTGGGTCATCGTACCCTCTCGAACCGCGTCGATGAGGGCTCCCATCATGAATTGGGGCTTCGGGTCGCGCGCCTCGGCCTCCTCGAAGCGCTTGCGGCACCAACGGACGAATCGGAAGCCGTTGAGCACTTTCCAGGCCAGTTCGGGCTTCGTGTTGACGCCACTGAGCAGCGAGATCGCTTGGTCTGCCCACGCTTTGACGCTCATCGCGTCGTCGCGTGGAAGTGAGAGGATGTCGAGCGTGAGGGCGATGGGAATCTGGAACGCGAATGTTTCCATCCAGTCAACCTCGCGGGCGGCGAGGACGGCATCCATCCGCTCGTTGACGAGCGAACGAACCTGCGGCTCCAGCACCTGTACGAACCCTTTTCCGAGCCCTGCGGTCGCGATCTTCCGCTGAATCCGATGAATCGGTGGGTCTTGGAGAGCCAGCACGTCGGGTGGGGCGAAGGGCAGGCTCGGGGGCACGAACGTCGAGAGGCGGCCGCTTCCGCCGGCGAGCAAGATGGCGACGATGTTGGATGAAAACCTCTCTGGATCCATCGTCACCTTCTTGATGTCGTCGTAGCGACTCAGGTAGTAGCAGTCCGCTCCCCGAGGCTTGAAGAGCGGAGCTTCTTCGCGAAGCGCCTCGTAGAACGCATACGGGTTCTCGATCGTGGAGTCGCTGAAGGGGTCGAATTGGTTGAGGCTCATCACAGGGCTCGGCCGGTGTCCGCTCTCTGACTAGGCCGTTCGACCCGGGAGTGCAACGCCGC